>CALKUR010000112.1 GCA_937996725.1 uncultured Dechloromonas sp.
TCCGATCTGGGCTGGACGTTCTTCGTGCGGGGCTGGGCATCCGTCAAGCACCGCAGCCTCAACATGTTCACGCTGATCGCCATAGGTACGGGGGCAGCCTGGATCTACAGCATGTTCGGCGCGCTCGCCCCGAGCCTGTTTCCGCCGGATTTGCGCGGCGAGGATGGGGCTGTGGCCATCTACTTCGAGGCCGCCGCGGTAATCACCGTCCTGGTGCTGCTGGGACAGGTGCTGGAACTCAGGGCACGTGAAAAGACTTCCGGCGCCATCAAGGCACTGCTTGACCTGGCCCCCAAGACGGCAGTACGGGTGTCTGAGGCGGGCATCGACGAGACGGTGCCCATCGACACCATCCAGGTGGGCGAGTTGCTGCGGGTGCGTCCCGGCGAAAAGGTGCCCGTGGATGGGGAACTGACGGAGGGCAAGGGCACGGTGGACGAATCCATGGTCACGGGCGAGCCCATGCCCGTGGCTAAGGCAACGGGCTCCAAGGTCACTGCTGGCACGATGAACCAGACCGGCGGCTTTGTGATGCGGGCCGAGAAGGTCGGGGCAGACACCTTGCTCTCCCAGATCGTGCACATGGTGGCGGCTGCCCAGCGCAGCCGCGCCCCCATCCAGCGCATGGCCGATTTGGTCTCGGCGTGGTTCGTGCCAGTGGTCATCGCGGTGGCGCTGCTGACTTTTGTGGTCTGGCTGTTGTGGGGGCCAATTCCGGCGTTTTCCTATGCGCTCATCACTTCAGTGGCGGTGCTTATCATTGCCTGTCCATGTGCGTTGGGCCTGGCGACGCCTATGTCCATCATGGTGGGTGTCGGTCGTGGCGCGCAGCACGGGGTGCTGATCCGCGATGCCGAGGCGCTCGAGCGCATGGAGAAGGTCGACACGCTGGTGGTGGACAAGACCGGTACCCTCACCGAGGGCCGGCCTCGGGTAGTGCACATTGAGCCAGTAGCCGGTATCTCGCCCGAGGAACTTCTGGGCAAGCTTGCCAGCGTGGAGCGTGCCAGCGAGCACCCATTGGCCATGGCCGTGGTTGCCGCGGCGCAGGAACGCAAGCTGCCACTGGTCGAAGTCACGGACTTCGATTCTCCGGTGGGCAAAGGCGTACTGGGCAAGGTGGACGGTGTGGCCGTGGTGTCTGGCGCAGCCAAATTCCTGGCCGAGCAAGGCATCGACGTGGGCTCGCTCCAGGGCGCTGCGGAACGTCAACGGGCCCAGGCGGCCACCGTGATTTTCGTTGCCCTGGGCGGCCGCCTGGCTGGCTTTGTGGCCATTGCCGACCCCATTAAGGCCACCACGCCTGCGGCGCTCCAAGGGTTGCGCGAGGCGGGTGTGCGTATCGTCATGCTGACCGGCGACGGCCGCACCACGGCCTTGGCCGTGGGTAAGGAACTGGGCATCGACGAGGTGGTGGCCGAGGTCTTTCCCGAGGACAAGGCGAACATTGTGCAGCGGCTGCGCAGCGAAGGCCGGGTGGTGGCCATGGCCGGTGATGGGGTGAATGACGCCCCGGCCCTGGCGGCCGCCGAGGTGGGTATTGCCATGGGCACGGGTACGGACGTCGCCATGGAAAGCTCAGGCATCACCTTGCTCAAGGGTGACCTGATGGGCATCGTGCGTGCTCGCAAGCTCTCGCACGCCACCATGAAGAACATCCGGCAGAATTTGTTCCTGTCCTTTGCCTACAACGTGGCGGGCATACCGCTGGCTGCCGGCGTGCGCATTGACTTGATTTCACCGTGCTCCAAAGTGAGCTGCCTGAGGGCACCGCACCCAAGCAGCAGATCCCCTTCGCGAACAGACCAAAAGGTCATGTCTGTACTCTTGAGCCCAGACACATCAAGGGCAAGCACGCTCTCCGGGGGCGAGAGTTCATGCATGTTTCGCAAATGCTCTTCGAGCAGTGCGAGCATATCGGTTCGGGCAGGATTGTCGATTTCAATGCGCATGGTGGTTTTACTGGCTACCCCGTCTGAATCGGAACGCTTCGAGCACCTCTCAACTTTTGGCATCAGGTGCGCCCGATGATGTTCGATCCGCAGGATGATGCACCCCGTCATTGACTGGCACATCGGGTATCAAGAAGGGATTGACGCCTTCAAGGCAGCCAACGTTGTAACCATATTGATCCGGAAACGAGCGGCGCTGATGGTGGGTGTAGATGCCGCAGATACTGCAAAAGTAGGGCTTTGCTACCCCGGTGTTGAACTGGTAAAACTGAAGATATTCTCCCCCTTGGACGATACGAATCCCATCCAGAGAGACCGATGCCAAGATCGCGCCTTTGCGGCGGCAGATCGAGCAATCGCAGCGTCGCGGATTAACGATGCCCTGTGGCAGTTCGAGCTCCGGGACCACGCAGCCACAGTGACACTCTAGCCAGTGCCTGGCCTGAATGGTGACGCCACCAACCTGCCTGATACCCATATATTTGCCTACATCGCCAAACCAATTAAGCCGATCAAACTCGAGGTCGGTTCCGGCAGATCCTCAAAAGAATAGTCAAGCGATGGCAGATAGCAATCGTTCCGAATCCCTGGTCAGGCATAGGCTATGCAGGTGCGTCCAACGTAAATGGAAACATATGTGCATCCTTGGCTTGCCCATGAACCTGCAGGCGATTCCGAGCAATACACTCGTAGATGGCTCCCGCTCTCCTCGCAACGCCAAGACTCGGCTCGTTGCCCACTGCGACCACGATCTCAACGCGCGCTTGGCGAAGCGACTGAAGTGCAAGGTCCCGCAGCGCGATCGTGGCCGACGTTGCCGCGCCACGGCGTTGCGCTGATTGCCTAACCCAGTAACCGAGATTGCACAATTTATTGGCAGCCGAAAACTGGTTCAGCCCACAGCCGCCTACAAAGTGGCCGTCTGAGGTAAAGATGCCGAACTGATGGCCTGAACCAGTGGATCTCGCGGTCTGGCAGGTGGCAAACCAACACAGCGCATCGTATTCACTGAAATCGGGCTTCGCCCATGTCATCCACCTTCCAACGGTCTCAGATGACTCCCGAACAGCCGCCGCCATCTCCGCGGCGTCGGCATCTTGATACGCCCTGAGGATAAATTCGCCAGCTCGAATCATCTGATCGCCTGAAGTAGGGGGCTACGTCGTTACAAAGATCATTCTCGAAATTTTAATGCACCTCAGGATGCACTTGCCAGACATTGGCCGGCGTTCAAAAGCGTAGCGTCAACTGCCAATGACACGGCCGTCCTTATGCTGAACGACGATCGTCGCTGAACGTGGACGCCCATCCGAGCGATAGTCCGGCCAATTGGAATACTTGGACGGCTCCGACGGATTACTGCGATCGGTCGGCGTTTCCCCAGGATGCTGAATATTCACAAACATGGTCCGCCCATCCGGCGTCCAGGTCACTCCCGTCACTTCAGAGTTCGTCGGTGCTGTGAGAAACCGCTTGACCTCTCCCGTCTGGGGGTCACACGCGAGCATCTGATTGTTGCCAATTCGGACAAACTCACCCCGATACATCTGAGTCGCATGGGTATCGGTTTGAATCCACAAAATGCCCCGCCTGTCGAAGGCAATCCCGTCCGGGCAGGCGAATATGTCGCCCTTGATGTTGCCTTTGGCTTCAGCGCGCTCATTGGCTGCATCACCCGCCAGAACCAGATGATTCCAGACAAATCCCGTTGCGTCGAAATCTGCGTCTTCCTTCCAACGGATGATGCTCCCCATCACGTTATTCGCCCGAGGATTGGCGGCGTCAACGCCGGGATTGCCTGAGGTGCCCCGGGCACTGTTATTGGTCAACGTGCAGTACACCCAACCCGTTTTCTGATCAATCGCGAGCCATTCTGGCCGGTCCATTTTGGTGGCCCCGAGCAAGTCACTCGCCTGGCGCGCTTTGATGAGGACTTCACCCTGGTCACCAAACCCTTGATCCGGGGTCAGCGGGCCCTGGCCATGGACCAACGGAATCCATTCACCGCGGCCGCCGGACCCGAATCTGGCGACGTAAAGCGTGCCGTGGTCGAGCAGTTCCCGGTTCGCCTGCGCCGCGCTCAACCCGTTGCCAGCGGGTTTGATCGAATCGCGGCTGACAAATTTGTAGATGTATTCAAAGCGGGCGTCCTCGCCGGAGTACACCACCGCCTTACCCGATCGGGTCACCGCCACCCAAGCTCCCTCGTGCGCAGCGCGGCCAAGAGCCGTGCGCTTGATCGGCGTGCTCGTCGGGTCCATGGGATCCAGTTCAACGATCCAGCCAAACCGGTTGGCTTCATTCGCGTTCTTCTCCAGATCGAAGCGCTCATCAAACTCGGGCCAACGGTAGGTACTTCGAGACTTCAGTCCCCAGCGTTGCTGATGCGCATCGGGCTTTCGCGGCGCATCAAAGTAATTCGCCCAGTTCTCCTCGCCCGACAGGTAAGTCCCCCAAGGGGTGATCCCGCTGGCGCAGTTATTTAATGTTCCCAACACCAGGCTGCCGCTCGGGTCCGCCTTCGTTCTCATCAACGGATGACCTTGCGCTGGCCCACCGATCGCAAAGGGCGAGTTCATGGTGAGACGTCTCGCGTATTTAGACGGCCTGACCATCGACCATTGCCCGTCTTTGGCTTCGACCTCAATCACCGACAGACCATGCGCAGCGAGACTCTTTCTGACCTTTTCGGCCGACCAGTTCGTCATCCCACCCGGATGTAGCAAGCCATCATCGGTGTACTCATGATTCATCGCCAGCAACCCACGATCGGATCTGTTGTCCAACGCATAGAAGTGCAGACCGTCGTGATGCATTCCCATCTGAACCGATTGCTCATCGGAACTGTTCGATGCGTCCCACCGAAAGGCGGGCATGTTGCCTGCGATGCCAACGGGTTCGCCCCAGGCCGCAATCGGTTTGGCCGTATAACCTTCGGGGACGACCAGACGGTCGCCCTGATCGGGCGGCACCGCTTTGAATCCCAACGCCGGTAAGACACCCGGCACCGAAACACCAGGCACCGAAGCGCATCCACTTAAAGCACCGAACGGTGCGATGGTCGCTGCGACCGACGCTACGCTGCCCTTCAGAACCAGTCGCCGCCTAGCGCTTGAGACCTCATGAATACTGGGATTGCAGGAGGTGTTGCTGTTCTCCATCTCATCAAAGTTCTTGGGCATTTAATTCTCTCCAATCATTTTTGGTGAGCCTAATCCAAATTTGGGCGGGAGACTAGCGCAGTACCTGGTATGCTGATGACCCATGAACGCGAACCGGTCGAGCATCTTGACGGTATCCTGTCCAGTCGCGTCTGCGTCGAAATCGGGCAGAATTTGAACAACTTTTACCGGACTGCCATTCAGTCGATCTGAAGAATGCGGTCGGCTCCCGAACCTGCAGGCGATCTGGAATTTCACCCGATAGTGCCCCGAAAATTCCAGAATGAACACCGTCGCCCTCTCACTTGTTCTCTCAGCCGGATTCATACATGCGGTGTGGAACATCGTCGCAAAAAAAGCAGGGGGTGACGCGCGTTTTGCATTTTTCACGGCCTCCGTATTAATGCTCGTTTGGGCACCAGTTGGGGTATGGTTTGCATGGAATTCTGTGTCAGGGTGGGCGATATTCGAATGGAGTTTTATTCTCGCGAGTGGGATTTTGCATGTTCTTTATTACGTAGTTCTCCTGCGAGGTTATCGCAAATCTGATCTGACCGTTGTTTATCCATTGGCAAGAGGCACTGGACCGCTACTGTCCTCTTTGACTGCCCTGATTTGGCTTGGGGAGTCCATCTCCACAATGGGTGCATTCGGAATCGCTGGCATCATCGGCGGCGTGTTCCTGATCGCCGGAGGGCCCAAAATCCTGCTGAACTGGAAAATCGCCCCCGATGCCAGCCCAGAAGACTTTGAAAACCACAAGCGTCGTCTTGCAGGTTTGCGCTATGGTTTACTCACCGGGGTTTTTATTGCCAGCTATACCCTGGTAGATGGCTATGCTGTCAAGGTTGTTCTGCTGTCGCCGATTCTCGTGGACTATCTGGGCAACGTTGTTCGAGTATTATTTTTAGCACCGGTCGTGTTGAACGATCGACAAACCGCATGGATACATTGGAAAAAACAATGGAAATATGCGCTCTTCGTCGGAACGATTAGCCCAATTTCCTATGTCATGGTTTTATACGCGATGCAAACAGCGCCACTCTCGCATGTCGCACCGGCCCGCGAAGTTTCAATGTTGTTTGCAGCGTTAATTGGGGGACATTTACTGGGCGAAGGCGACCGCTGGATTCGCTTTCTTGGCGCAATCCTGATCGCAACAGGTGTCGTGGCCCTTAGCATATCCTGATGTCCGACTAACGGGCACCTCGAAAAACCCCTGATGAATATGATCCGCTTCCTTAAGGCCACTGCTGGTATGAAGAACAAGCGCCGCTTTTACTCTTTTGGGAGTGTCGGGCAGATAAATCGTGGTTTCAACATTGGCGTTCACCCCCATCATTCTTGATGATGCCAAATCTAGCGTCTGGGCGAATCCGGTTTGAACACACGCCAACACGTGATCTCGGAAATTTCATTTTTTGGCGTTGGCGGCGAACTTCTTGTGCCCCTTGAAGGGACACCTGCCGGCGAACAATTACGAGCCAACATCGACTATCAGCATCGCGAGTACGAAAGGCGGAGGGCCTATCTTGCGACTCAGACGCTAGAGGCTATCTCAGAGCGTCGAGCCGAACGAAAGGCGGCCAAACTGCAGGCAACCGCGCCTCACAGGGAGCGCAAGGCTGCGTCCGAGAATGAGATTCGATCGGCAGCACAGGAACTGAATGGAACGCCCGCTGCATGCATCCTGGGACTTGTCGCACGAAGGGAATTTGACTGGCCTATTCAGGCAGTCGGCGGACTCGTCTACAAGCGGCTTCTCGAGCACTACAGGGCGACTCCGATCCAAGGCAATGAACTTCGTACGCTTTCCGAACTGGCTGAACGCCACTCCGGATATTGGAAAAAATTATTTGACCGAGTCTCGTAACAAGTGCCTAAGTGGCTGTTGTCGCCGACCGAAAAGTGGACCCTATATGCGGGGTCTACTGATCGCAAGCTGGTTCAGGTGCGCTCAACCTACTTTGCTGTCCTTCTGAGCAGCGGGGAAGAACGGAGTCGGGCGGTCCCTTTGTTCAAACGGTACGGCGCTGATTCCCCCCATCGCTGCAAAACCCTCAGCGCCGTACCACGCCCCAAAAGTCAGGAGGTCCTGAGACGAAACGGGGTTTGAGACGGTTTTCGAGGGGGGGTGGCGATGGGGTCAGTCAGGAGCTCATAGCAAAATGCCCCGCGTGGTGCGGGGCTCTGGGCGCCCTCGAAGCCCGCTGAGCAGGTTCGAAGGTCTTGTTCTGGCGGAGCACGGTTCAAAGCAACTTGTGCTCTCATCTCACAATTTAGTGCGCGCCACGTACATGGCGCGTACCTCGCTTGGTTAATGGTCCGGCTGTCTTGGATGCCTGTGTGATACCGGAAAGCACGCCACACTCACTCACAGAGCCGCTTCCGTTACAACCATTTCGCAACTGAACTAGTTGCCTCTGCAAGACCTTCAACTCTTTAATCCGAACCGCGACGTGCTTGATGTGCTCATCAATCAAGGCATTGATATCAGCGCAGACCTTTGGTGCGGAGTCTTTCATTCGCAAAAGCGTCCTGATTTCATCCAGAGCCATATCGAGGCCACGGCAGTACCTGATGAACGAAAGCCGTTCGACATGCTCTGGTCCGTAGACACGGTAGTTGCTTTCTGTTCGCTTTGGCTGCGGTAGCAAGGCCTCCCGCTCGTAGTAGCGAATCGTTTCCACCTGTGTATCGGTGGCCTTAGCAAGCTCTCCAATCCTCACAAGACCCTCCATCAGCGATGGAGGATAGTGTAAACGCTTGACACTAAAGTGACTACAGGGTTTCCAATGCTTCTCATGAGGAAAAAATGATGAGCACACCCAATGAGAGCACACAGATACCGACCAGCCAAACGGACAGCTGCTGTTCTGCGATCGCCTGCTCGCCGGTAGCACGATCAGAGCAGGATAAGGCGGACAGGGCCGCAGGCCGTTCACAGACAAAGTTCCGCATTTCGAACATGGACTGCGCCTCGGAAGAGTCCGAGATCCGGCGTGCGGTAGATGGGATTGCAGGAATTGACGCCCTGCTATTCGATCTTGGTGCTCGCGAACTGACCATTTCCGCGAGCCAAGTTGCACTGCTTGAGGCCTTACAGGCAATTCGAACAGCTGGTTTCAAGCCTGAGCCGCTAGGCGAAGACGCCGCCACTTCATTTACCACATCCACTGTACCTGCTCCATTTTGGAGCAGGTGGGGGAAGCTCTTAACTGCGCTCGGCCTGGCACTGGCAGCAGAGGCAATCGCGTATGCGTTTCCTGCGGTGATCTGGATCAAAATCCTAGGCATGGGCGTCGCATTAGGCGCCATTTTGCTTTCAGGCTTTGGCGTCTACGGAAAGGGCCTGGCTGCGCTTCGGCAAGGACGATTGAACATCAACGCCCTCATGTCTGTAGCCGTTACAGGCGCGTTCTTGATCGGTCAATGGCCTGAGGCCGCGATGGTGATGGCGCTTTATGCGATTGCCGAAGCGATTGAGGCACGCGCGGTCGACCGTGCACGAGGTGCCATCAAGAGCCTCCTTGCCTTGTCACCCGAGCGAGCCGAAGTACGGCAGGAGAACGGTGCCTGGCTTCGAATTGGCGTCAAGGCTGTTGCATTGAACGCGGTGGTGCGTGTCGCTCCAGGTGAGCGTGTTCCGCTAGATGGCACCGTGCTGACGGGGCAGAGCGCGATAGACCAGTCCCCTCTAACAGGCGAAAGCCTGTCAGTTGACAAAGGACCGGGTGATGAGGTGTTTGCAGGAACCATCAACCAGTCTTCTGCTCTGGAGATCCAGGTCACATCGCCTGCCTCAGACAGCACGCTTAGCCGCATCATTAAAGCCGTAGAAGAAGCGCAGGCCAGCCGCGCTCCAACGCAGCGTTTCGTTGACCAGTTTGCTGCCGTGTACACGCCTCTGGTCTTTGTCCTTGCGCTGTTGGTTGCCATCGCGATGCCCTGGCTGGCAGGTCTTACATGGTTGCAGGCGGTATACAAAGCATTGGTCTTACTGGTGATTGCTTGCCCTTGCGCCTTAGTCATCTCCACGCCTGTTTCGGTGGTGAGTGGTCTCGCCGCAGCGGCCCGACGGGGCATTCTGATCAAGGGTGGCGTTTACCTTGAGGAAGCCAGGAAGATTAAAGCGGTTGCCTTGGACAAAACCGGAACCATCACCGAAGGAAAGCCAAAGTTAGCAGCATTCGAGCTCATCGCAAAAGATTTGCCTCAGCAACAAGTGGAAATGCTCGCAAAGAGCCTGGCTGCGAGATCGGATCATCCCGTCTCTAAGGCGATTGCTCAAGGCTTGGCGCTTCGCCCCCAAGAGGTCGATCGGTTTGAAGCAGTCGCTGGCCGTGGCGTTCAGGGTGTGATCGAAGGACACCCCTATATTTTGTCGAATCACCGCTGGATTGAGGAACGCGGCCAATGTTCAGCGCAGTTGGAAGCACGCCTTATCGTTCATGAAGAAGCTGGCCGAACCGTAACCATTTTGGCCGATCGTGACCGAGTCATCGCCCTGTTTGCTGTGGCTGACATGATCAAACCCTCATCCATTGAGGCAATTTCCGAGATCAAGGCGCTTGGGGTTGTTCCAATGATGTTGACCGGAGACAACGCCGCAACGGCGCGCACTGTCGGGCATCAGGCAGGTATTTCAGAGATCAGGGGCAACTTGTTGCCCGAGGACAAGCTGCTTGCGATAGAGGAACTCCAAACGCGGTACGGTGTCACAGCCATGACCGGTGATGGCATCAACGACGCTCCGGCACTTGCAAAGTCGAACATTGGTTTTGCAATGGGTGCGGCGGGAACGCACACAGCCATGGAAGCTGCAGACATCGTAGTCATGAACGATGACCTGCGCCGCTTACCAGAAACCATTCGACTATCGAAATGGACCCATGCCATCCTCTGGCAGAACATCAGCCTTTCGTTAGGCATAAAGCTAATTTT
>CALKUR010000113.1 GCA_937996725.1 uncultured Dechloromonas sp.
CACGGATGCTCTTCACCTCGGACAAGAGCTACTTCCATCAGGTTTTCGCCTCTCGCGCTTATTTTCTTGGTTTTTCCGTCGCCGCGCTGGTCGCGGTCGCCCTGCAGAGAATCGACGCGGCGCAGGGCGCGCTGGAACAGACCAACGGCACGCTCGACCTCGCGGACGGCACCGCCTGGGCCGCCATCTCCCTCGCGTCCGGCGAGTCCCTCCCTTGCATGGGAGTGTCTTCCGCTCCGGCGGAAGGTGATGAGCCGGGCACCGCCCGCTTGTCGCGGGGGGCGGCGCGGGGCACAGCAGCAGCAGGAGCGGCAGCAGCAGGAGCTGGAGCAGCAGCCGGGGCAGCAGGAGCAGCCGGGGCTTCTTTTTTGCCACAAGCAGAAACAGCAAGAGCGATCAGAGCAGCAACCAGAAGTGATTGTTTCATTTTCTTCCCTTTGATAAAGGTCGTTGAAGAAGTTCCTGCCCGAAACAGCGTCCGAACAGGACATGACTACACATGCAGTCTGAGTAAATTATACACATTTTGCCATGGGTCAACAGGGGGTAAAACCGGGGGGCGATCCAGTACAATTCACGACCTTGCCGGCGTTTTTTGCCGGCAGTTTTTCATGCGCAGGAAGCGCGGTAGCAATGCAGTAGGAATGAGCTAGGAACAGGGTCATGGCTAAAAATACAGTGGCAACGACGGGGGTGATCGAATCCCTAGATCATGCGGGCCAGGGCATCGCCCGTGCCGAGGGTAAAACCATCTTCGTGGAAGGCGGCTTGCCCGGCGAACGTGTCAGTTGGCTCAGCTACCGGCGTAAACCCAACTTCGAGATGGCCCGTGTGACCGAGATTCATAAGGCCGCATCAGCCCGTGTGACACCCCGTTGCCCACATTTTGGCGTGTGCGGCGGCTGTTCCTTGCAGCATGCCGATCCAGTCATGCAGATCGCCACCAAACAGCGGGTGCTAGAAGACAACCTGCAACATATTGGTAACGTCAAACCCGGTGCGGTGTACGCCCCAATCTCTGGGCCGACTTGGCATTACCGTTTCCGTGCTCGCGTCTCGATACGCTTGGTCCCTAAAAAGGGCGGTGTGCTGGTCGGGTTTCATGAGCGCCGGAGTAGCTATATCGCCGACATGACCTCATGCGAGATTCTGCCCAAGCAAATGTCAGACATGCTGGT
The DNA here is from genome assembly GCA_937996725.1 of uncultured Dechloromonas sp. Classification (GTDB taxonomy): domain Bacteria; phylum Pseudomonadota; class Gammaproteobacteria; order Burkholderiales; family Rhodocyclaceae; genus Fluviibacter. Next base: position 1,179 of record CALKUR010000113.1, read on the forward strand.
GCCATTGCGCCATCTGATCGAGGGCATGAGCCAGCCAGACCGGATGCCACAGATCGAAATGGCCGTAGGCGAAGCGCCGGACCGTTCCGGTGCGCTGGATATCGTGCTGGTGCTGCGTCACCTTGAGCCGCTGACCGAAGCGGATCATGCCCATCTGGCGGCATTCGGCCAACAGCATGGGGTACGCTGGTTCCTGCAACCCGGTGGCCCGGCCACCGTGCAGCCGCTAGACCCGCAAGATGCCCCGCTGCTTACCTACCATCTGCCCAATTTCGGGGTATCTCTGAACTTTGCGCCGACCGAGTTTACTCAGGTGAACCCGGCGATTAACCATGCCTTGGTTACCAAGGCCATGCGCCTACTGTCGGCGCAGCCCGGTGAGCGTGTCGCGGATATGTTCTGCGGTCTGGGCAACTTCACGCTGCCCATTGCCCGCAGTGGGGCAGCGGTGGTCGGGGTCGAAGGCAGCGAGGCGCTGGTCTCGCGGGCGGCCGAGAACGCCGCTAAAAATGATCTGGGCCATCTGACCAGCTTCTTTGCGGCGAACTTGTTCCTAGATTGCCAGCCGGTGTTGGCACGTATGGGCAAGCTCGACCGCATGCTCATTGACCCGCCGCGTGAGGGTGCGCTAGAGCTGGTGCAGGCGCTGCCCGATGCCGACCAACCGCGCGGCGATGCGCCGCATACGATCGTATACGTGTCCTGCAACCCGGCAACCCTAGCCCGGGATGCCGGCGTTCTGGTCAATCTAAAAGGCTATCAGCTCGAAGGGGCAGGTATCGCCAATATGTTCCCGCATACGGCCCACGTGGAGTCGATTGCGGTATTCCGCAGAGCGTAGGCGGCTAGGCTACACCCCAAAGCAAAACGCCCGGCATCACTGCGCGGGCGTTTTGCTTGGATCTCGGGAGAGATGTTGTTCTTAAGCAGCAACCTTCACGATCAGGTTGGCGCTGTTCAGGTAGGCGTCGGAGAAGATCTGACGTGCCAGACGGTAAGCGGCACCATTCTTGGTCTTGAAGCGGGCGATCTCTTCGATGAAAAGCTTGAGAGAATCGGCCAGGCACTTCTTCAAACCCTGCTGATCGAGCAGACCCAGGTCATAGTCGCAAACGGCGGAATTGCGACCCAGGCCTTCAATTTCCTTCGACGTCATGTGCAGCGAGTGCTCCAGCTGGCGCACGACCATTTCTGTTGAAGCTTTCTTGCCCATTTTGCTAAACCTCTGTTCGGTGAATCGGCCTAAATTTCAGACCGCGTAGAGCCAATAACGCGTTAACGATGGGCGGCGTTGACACGCTGGGTTAAAAATTTGTAACTATTTGATCTTAAATAAAAAAAGGAGTCCAAAAGGACTCCTTTTCCCGGGGTGGATCGCTTTAGTCGCGGTCGTTGCCGGTAAAGATCATCAGCAGGTTCAGCAGGCTGACGAACAGGTTGTAGATGTCCAGGTACACCGCCAGGGTGGCCGTGATGTAGTTGGTTTCGCCGCCATTCACGATACGGCTCAGGTCATACAGCAGGTAACCGGTGAACAGCAGGGCGCCAATGGCCGAAATGGCAATCGCCATGGCCGGAATGGCCAGGAAGATGTTGGCCAGCGAAGCGATGATCAGCAGAATCAGGCCGGCAAACAGGAAGTTGCCCATGAAGCTGAAGTCGCGCTTGCTCACGCTGGTGTACATGGCCAGCGAGAAGAAGATCGCGGCCGTAGCGCTACCCGCCATGGCGATCAGGGCACCGCCGTTAGTCATGCCAAGTGCCACGCTCAGGATCTGCGAGAGCATCAGGCCCATGAAGAAGGTAAAGCCGAGCAGCAGGAACACACCCGTCATGCTGTTTTGGTTGCGCTGGATGCCCCACATAAAGGCGAAGGCGATACCAAAGAAGAGCAGGGTGCCCATGATCGGGCTACCGGCCATCAGCATCGGTACGCCAGAACCAAGGCCGACAACCGCACCAAGAACGGTGGGGATCAGCGACAGGGCCAGCAGCCAATAGGTATTGCGCAGGACCTGGTTACGGCCTGCATTGATGGTCATGCCGCCAAAAGACGGGGTCGAGCGAATATCCATGGACAGGTTCCTCAGTAAAAACGGATTCAACGCGTATATGGTAGCTGAAAACCCATATTCAAGCCGACGCAGCTTAACAGTGGCTTATGAAGCGGATATTAAATGGTGTGGCGGGTCAGCCGGGCCTCGTCGGCTTCAGCCTGGTCATCCCAGGCCAGATAGTCGCCCCGGTCGTTGGACCAGTCGGCCAGCACCCAGCGTTCGACGTGAATGCCATCCACAATGAGGTCGTGGGTCGCCGGGCGATGGGTATGGCCATGGATCAGCGTGGCGTAGCCATAACGGCGCGCTTCGTCCTCCACCGTGGCCTCAGACACATCGGTCATGGACAGCGTCTGGGCATCATAACGACGTCCTTCGCTCTTCCAGCGCAGCCAGCGGGCCATGAGTCGGCGTACCCAGTAGGGGTATCCCAGAAACTTGGTCTGAATCTTCGGGTCATGCACCATGGCGCGATAGCGCTGGTAGGCCACGTCGTCGGTGCAATACAGGTCGCCATGCGAGAGCAGAAACTGCCAGTTGGGCAGCGACAGCACATAGGGGTCGGTCAGGCGGTGCATGCCCAGCTTGGCCAGGACCGCATCACTCAGCAAAAAATCCCGGTTGCCCGCCATAAAGGATACGGCAACCCCCGACTGCGTCAGCTCACGCAGGGCAGCAAATACGGGTTGGTAGGCGCGGCGCTTGAGGTCTTCGTCGCCGACCCAGGCCTCAAAAATATCGCCCAGCAGGTAAACGGCTGAGGCCTCCCGGCGGGCGCGTTCCAGAAAACTCAGGAAGCGCGCCGTAATCGCCGGGGTGTCCGATGAGAGGTGCACATCGGACGCAAAAAAAATCATTTAACCGTAACCGACTGGATCACCACGTCTTCCTTCGGCACGTCTTGATGGAAACCGCTGGTGCCGGTCTTCACTGCCTTGATCTTGTTGACCGTATCCATACCATCGGTCACTTTACCGAACACGGCGTAGCCCCAGCCTTGCGGTGTTTCGCTCTTAAAATTCAGGAAATCGTTGTCGGCGACATTGATAAAGAACTGTGCCGTGGCCGATTGTGGGTCGTTCGTACGTGCCATGGCAATGGTGCCGGTCGTGTTCTTCAGGCCGTTGTTGGCTTCGTTCTTGATCGGCGCATTGGTCGACTTTTGCTTCATGCCTGGCTCGAAACCGCCGCCCTGAATCATGAAGCCATTAATCACGCGATGAAAGATCGTGTTGTCGTAATGGCCTTCGCGGGCGTACGTCAGAAAATTAGCCACCGACACCGGCGCGTGTTCGTTATCGAGTTCCAGCGTGATCGGGCCGTAATTGGTGTTGAGGATGACGGTTTGCATGAAAGCTTTCTCCTTGGGGGGGCTTGATTGGCATCCCTGCCTTAGGGGCCGGGTTTGCCGTGGGTCGTGCTATATTCAAAGACGCATTTTATCCGCATTTCCCTTGGTTACGCCCCCATGCTGTCGATCTATAACACCCTTGCTCGCGAAAAAACCCCGTTAAAGCCGATTCATCCGGGGCAGGTACGCATGTACGTTTGCGGCATGACCGTTTACGACTTTTGTCACCTGGGCCACGCCCGAGTGATGGTCGTCTTCGACATGGTCTACCGCTGGCTCATGGCCCAGGGCTACCAGGTCGAGTACGTGCGTAACATCACCGACATCGACGACAAAATCATCAATCGCGCCAACGAGCGTGGCGAAACGATCCAGCAACTCACTGATCGTTATATCGCCGCCATGCACGAAGACAGCGACGCGCTCGGCGTGCTACGGCCGAGCCAAGAACCGCGGGCAACCGAATATGTCCAAGAAATGCTCGACCTGATCGGTACGCTCGAAGACAAAGGATTGGCCTACCAGGGCGGCGACGGCGACGTGAACTTTGCCGTGCGCAAGTTTCCGGGTTACGGCAAGCTCTCCGGCAAATCGCTCGACGATCTGCGCGCTGGCGAACGTGTGGCCGTGGCCGGTGCCAAAGAAGATCCGCTCGACTTCGTGCTGTGGAAGCACGCTAAAGCGGGCGAGCCCGCCTGGGCCTCACCCTGGGGCGATGGTCGCCCGGGTTGGCATATTGAATGTTCGGCCATGAGCAGCGCCTTACTCGGTCATCACTTTGATATCCACGGTGGTGGTGCCGATCTACAATTCCCGCACCACGAGAACGAAATCGCGCAGTCCGAAGGCGCGCATGGCGGCACCTTTGCCAACATCTGGATGCACAACGGCTTCATCCGTGTCGAAAAAGACGGCATCGAAGAGAAGATGTCGAAGTCACTCGGCAACTTCTTCACCATCCGCGACGTGCTCAAGGTCTACGACCCAGAAATCATTCGCTTCTTCATTTTGCGTGCGCAGTACCGCAGCCCGCTGAATTACTCGACCTCACATCTCGACGATGCCGGTCATGCGCTGGAACGTTTGTACACGGCGCTCCGTAACGTGCCGGCTGAAGATGTGGCTGTCGACTGGTCAAGTCCGTTCGGCCAGAAGTTTGCCGCCGCCATGAACGACGACTTCAACACGCCAGAAGCCATGGCCGTCTTGTTCGAACTAGTTCAGGCCGTGAATCGTGATCAATGCACCAAACTCGCCGGGCAGCTCAAAGCACTGGCTGGCGTGCTGGGGCTGCTGCAACGCGCACCGGAGGCTTTTTTGCAGCGTTCCACCGGTATGGATGCTGAAGGGCTGACACCGGAACAGATCGAAGCCAAGATTCAAGAGCGTCTCGATGCGCGCAAGGCGAAAGACTTCGCTACGGCCGACCGCGTCCGCAAAGAACTCCTTGATGCGGGCGTCGTCCTCGAAGATACCCCGCAGGGCACGATCTGGCGTCGCGCCTGATCGGCAAACCCATGACACAACGACTGCAGTTGGCGCACGCTGAGCGCGCCATGCTGCTCATTCTGGCCGGCGTTCAGTTCTGCCATGTGCTGGACTTCATGATCATGATGCCGCTGGGGCCGTTTCTCATCAGCGCCCTGAGTATCACTACGCATGAGTTTGCTTTGCTAGTCGCCAGCTACAGTTTCAGCGCGGCGGCGGCCGGGTTGCTCATCGCCCCGATTGTCGATCGATTTGAGCGCAAGCGTTTTCTGCTGGCCATCTTTGCGGCCTTTGCCATCGCGACCCTACTCTGTGCGCTGTCGCCGGGTTTTCTCACGCTGCTCATTGCGCGCGGCCTAGCCGGTATCTTCGGCGGCATGATGGGCGCACTGGTGCATACCATGGTGGCCGATGCCATTCCCTTTGAACGGCGGGCGAAGGCCACAGGGTATGTCGCGACGGCATTCTCTGTGTCGAGTATTGCCGGTGTACCGCTTTCATTGCTGCTGGCCGATGTGCTCGGCTGGCAGGCCCCCTTTGTGCTGATTGCGCTCATTAGCGCGGGTCTTATCTGGTTTGGTCATCGCGCATTGCCAGACTTTCGGGCGCATCTCGATACCCGGCGCGAAGAGCGGGCAATTCGCCAGATGCTGCGCGTTGCGGTCGAGCCGAATCATCTACGCGCCATGCTGCTCACCTGTCTGGTCATCTTGGGTGGTTTTACCGTTATTCCGTACATCACCCTCTACACCATTGCCAATGTTGGTATCGCCAGCGACGAAATCCCCGCGATCTATTTTCTGGGCGGTGCGGCCACACTGGTGACTGCGCGCCTCATCGGCGCACTATCGGATCGCTTCGGCAAGGTTATTGTGTTCCGCATCGTCGCCATCGGTGCCTGCGTGCCCGTGCTCTTAGTCACCAACCTAGCCCAGGTCTCGTTGGTGATCTGGCTTGCCATCACGACGCTCTTCTTTATTCTGGTGTCTGGTCGTATGGTGCCCTTGCTCGCCATTGTGGGTGCGGCAGTCAAACCGCAAGAGCGGGGCACGTTCCTATCGCTCAACGCCACCGTGCAATCCATGGCTATGGGCCTAGCCAGTATGATCGGCGGGGTGTTCATTACCCAAACGCCCGATGGCTTCATCAGCGGTTACGGTTGGGTCGGGCTGGTCGCCGCCAGCTTCAACGTGCTGGCCGCGCTGTGGGTCGGCCGAGTCGCCATCAGAAATTAATTTTCGGTCGTGGCGACAAGCAAAAGGAAAAACCTAAATGATCCTCAAGAGACTTTTAACCTCAGGATTGATGCTGGTATCGCTCGGAGCGTATGCCGAGATCATCAATATCGATAACGCTGAGCTGGCGCGCTTGCAGGCCAAGGGTGTGGCGGTGATTGATGTGCGTACGCCAGAAGAGTGGCGTGACACGGGTGTGATCAAAGGCGCGCGGCTGATGACGTTTTCGTTTAACGGTAGCTTTGATAAAGCGGCCTGGCTCAAGCAGGAACAACAAGTGGTGAAGCCGGGCGCGCCCGTCGTGCTGATATGCCGGAGTGGTCGCCGCTCGACGGCGGTTGCGAATTACCTGGAATCGCAGTCGACCAAGGGCACGATTTATAACGCCAGTGGCGGTATGGATGGCTGGAAGGCAGAAGGGCGCCCAGTCGTCGCGCCCATCGCCCCTTAGCTGCTAAAGAAGTTCTTCAGCTTCTGTTGCCAGCCGCCTTCTTGCGGCGAATGGTGTTCGCCCAGGCTTTCCTGGAATTTGCGCAGCAGTTCTTTCTGTTCGCTGCTCAGGTTGACCGGGGTTTCGACAACGACGTGGACGTAGAGGTTGCCTTCGACGCCACTGCGCATACCTTTGATGCCCTTGCCGCGCAGGCGGAAGATTTTGCCGGTTTGCGTTTCTTCCGGGATACGCAGGCTGGCGGTGCCTTCCAGCGTTGGCACGTCGATGTCGCCGCCCAAGGTGGCGGTGGTCATGGTGATGGGGATCTCGCAGTGCAGGTCGTCGCCGTCACGCGTGAAGAGTTCATGCTGACGCAGGCTGATCTGTACGTAGAGGTCGCCCGACGGGCCGCCGTTAACACCAGCTTCGCCTTCGCCGGATAGGCGGATGCGATCGCCATCATTGACGCCGGCTGGGATTTTGATTTCCAGGGTTTTGTTTTCGCGCTTGCGACCACGGCCATGGCAGTCGGTACACGGGTCTTCGATAACTTTGCCCGAGCCATGGCAATGCGGACAGCTCTGTTGTACGGAGAAGAAGCCCTGTTGCATACGCACTTGGCCGCTGCCTTTACAGGTGCCGCAGGTCTTGCTGCTGGTGCCAGGTTTGGCACCGGAGCCTTTACAGGTGTCGCAGTTGATTTCGGTGGGGATGCGGATGCGTGTTTGTGTACCTTTGGCGGCTTCTTCCAACGAGATGTCGAGGTCGTAGCGTAGATCGGCACCCCGGTAGACCTGGCTGCGACCGCCACGGCCGCCGCCCGCACCGCCGAAACCACCACCGCCGCCGCGGAAGATTTCTTCGAAGATGTTGCCGAAGTCAAAACCGCCGGCACCACCCCCGCCGAAACCGCCAAAGCCGCCACCCATCGAGGGGTCAACGCCGGCGTGACCGTACTGGTCGTAGGCGGCACGCTTGTTGCCGTCGCTTAAAACTTCGTAGGCTTCTTTGACTTCTTTGAACTGGGCTTCGGCTGATTTGTCGTCGGGGTTACGGTCCGGGTGGTATTTCATGGCGAGGCGACGATAGGCCTTTTTCAGGTCGTCGTCGGTGGCCCCTTTGTTAACACCCAGAATTTCGTAGTAATCGCGTTTAGACATGGCGGTTCGGCTTTGCTTGATTCAAATCGGTTAATGCAAAAAGGGGGCAAGGTTACCCTTGCCCCCATTGGATCAATGATCCGGCGTTACTTCTTGTCCTTCACTTCGGTGAACTCGGCGTCCACCACATCGCCTTCCGGCTGCTTGCCGGCGTCGGCTTGAGCGCCGGCACCCGGTGCTGCTTCGCCTTGGGCGCCAGCCAGTTGGGCCAGGGCTTGCGAGGCTTGCATCAGCGCTTCGGCCTTCTTCTCGATCTCGGCCTTGTCGGTGCCACGGACAGCGTCTTCCACTTCCTTGGCAGCGGCTTCGATCTTGGCCTTTTCGTCCGCCGGAACCTTGTCGCCCAGTTCGGTCAGCATCTTGCGAACGCTATGAACTGCGGCATCGCCACCGTTGCGGGCGTCAGCCAGTTCGCGGGCTTTGTGGTCTTCGGCCGCATTGGCTTCAGCGTCCTTGACCATGCGTTGGATCTCTTCTTCCGACAGACCGGTGTTGGCCTTGATGGTGATCTTGTTTTCCTTGCCGGATTGCTTGTCTTTGGCCGATACGTGCAGGATGCCGTTAGAGTCGATGTCGAAGGTGACTTCGATCTGCGGCGTGCCACGCGGGGCCGACGGAATGCCTTCCAGGTTGAACTGACCCAGGCTCTTGTTGCCGCTGGCCATTTCACGCTCGCCTTGCAGCACGTGGATGGTCACAGCCGACTGGTTGTCGTCTGCAGTCGAGAAGACTTGGCTGGCCTTGGTCGGGATGGTGGTGTTTTTCGGGATGAGCTTGGTCATCACGCCGCCCAGGGTTTCGATACCCAGGGTGAGTGGCGACACGTCGAGCAGCAGCACATCCTTCACGTCGCCTTGGAGCACGCCACCTTGAACAGCGGCACCGACGGCAACCGCTTCATCTGGGTTGACGTCTTTGCGTGGCTCTTTGCCAAACACTTCCTTAACCTTGTCTTGAACCTTCGGCATACGGCTCATACCGCCGACGAGGATGACGTCGCTGATGTCGCTGGCCGAGCAACCAGCATCTTTCATGGCGGTAAGGCAAGGGGCGATGGTGCGCTCGATCAGATCGTCAACCAGGCTTTCAAACTTGGCACGGGTGATCTTCATCGTCAGGTGCTTCGGACCGCTGGCATCGGCCGTGATGTACGGCAGATTGATTTCGGTCTGTTGGGCCGACGACAGTTCGATCTTGGCTTTTTCAGCGGCTTCTTTCAGGCGCTGCAGGGCCAGCACGTCGTTCTTGAGATCGGCGCCAGATTCTTTCTTGAATTCGGTGACGATGTAGTCGATGAGGCGTTGGTCGAAGTCTTCGCCACCCAGGAAGGTGTCGCCGTTGGTCGACAGCACTTCGAACTGATGTTCGCCGTCGATTTCCGAGATGTCGATGATCGAGATATCAAAGGTGCCGCCGCCAAGGTCGAACACGGCAATCTTGCGATCGCCTTCTTTTTTGTCCAGGCCAAAGGCGAGGGCAGCAGCGGTTGGTTCATTGATGATGCGCTTGACGTCCAGACCGGCAATGCGGCCAGCATCTTTGGTGGCCTGACGCTGGCTGTCGTTGAAGTAAGCGGGCACGGTGATGACAGCCTCGGTGACTTCTTCACCCAGGTAGTCTTCGGCGGCCTTCTTCATTTTGCGCAGCACTTCAGCCGACACCTGTTGTGGGGCCATTTTTTTGTCGCTCAGCACTTCAACCCAGGCGTCGCCGTTGTCGGCCTTGGTGATCTTGAACGGCATCAGGCTGATGTCTTTTTGAACTTCTTTGTCTTCGAAGCGACGACCAATCAGACGCTTGATGGCGTACAGGGTGTTCTTCGGGTTGGTGACCGCCTGACGCTTGGCCGGTGCGCCAACGAGTACTTCGCCATCGTTGGTGTAGGCAATGATCGACGGGGTGGTGCGGGCACCTTCAGCGTTTTCGATGACCTTGGGCGCGCCGTTTTCCATGACGGAAACGCACGAGTTGGTCGTACCGAGGTCAATACCGATAATTTTTCCCATGGATACTTATCCTTGTTATTTGCTAAGTGATTGATTGGTTGGGTGAAACGTGACGTTTGCCGTCGCCATTTCACCGGACATGACGGCTACGTGGGGCCGTCAGGCCGTTTTTCAAGAGGGGCGTGCGATTTAACCGTTGGCGACGGTGACCATGGCCGGACGCAGCACGCGGTCCGACAGCTGGTAGCCCTTTTGCAAGACATTGACGACGGTGTTGCCCGGCTGGTCGGCATCGACCATGGCGATGGCTTGATGCTGGTTCGGGTCGAACTTGTCACCCGCTGCCGGGTTCTCGACTTTCATGCCGCCACGCTCGAAAGCGCTGAGCAGTTGCTTCTGGGTCAGTTCCACGCCCGAGCGCAGGGTAGCGGCATCGGCCGCGGTATCGGCCAGCGCCGCGTCGAGGCTATCGCCCACGGCGATGAGCTCGCGGGCAAATTTTTCCACCGCGAATTTGTGGGCCTTAGTCACGTCTTCAGCGGCGCGGCGGCGCAGGTTCTCACCGTCGGCTTTGGCGCGCAGATAGGCGTCTTGCAGTTCAGCGACTTTGGCTTCCAGCGCGGCGATTTGCGCTTCCGGGGTATCCGGTGTCGCCGCGGCTTCGGGTGCCGTTTGTTCAGCAGCGGTGTCTTCGACGTTGGGTTCTTGGTGTTGTTCGGTCATGTCGGTGGTTTTCCGTGATTGCTTCTAAAAAGGAGGTTTGCCAGCACTTGGGGGCAACGACCCGATTATTCAAGTGCGCCCAGCGCTTTGGCGCATGCCGCTTGTTGTTCCAGCGTTGTTTGCGCAGGTGCGCGCAGTGGCCAGCCGGCCAGGTGGCGTTCGGTGAGGTCGGCCAGCGCCGCCATCCAGGCAGGCGTTTCGTTCAGGCACGGTAGGTAATGGAAATGCTCGCCGCCGGCCGTGAGGTAAGCCGCACGAACTTCCATGTTGATTTCTTCCAGCGTTTCCAGGCAATCCGCCACAAAGCCGGGGCAGAGGATGTCAACGCGCTTGACGCCTTGTTTGGCGAGTTCGATGAGCGTGGGTTCGGTGTAGGGCTGTAGCCACTTCGCTTTGCCGAACCGTGATTGGAATGTCGTGACTACCGATTCGGCCGGCAGGTTCAGCGCTTCAGCCACTAGGCGGGCGGTTTTATGGCACTCGCAGAAATACGGATCGCCCAGCTTAAGGTTGCGTTCGGGCAGGCCGTGGAAGCTCATGACGAGGCGATAGCTGGGGTCGGGGAGCTCAGGGGGCGGGTTTTTCTGCCAATGAGTGCGGATTTCGCTGGCTATGGCGTTGATATAGCCAGTATCGTCGGCGAAGTTGCGGACATAACGCAGTTCTGGCTGGTTGCGCAATGTGGTCACCCAGTTCAGGGCCTGATCGATGGCGGTGGCGGTGGTGCTGGCCGAGTACTGCGGGTACATGGGCAATAGCAGAATGCGGGTGGCGTTATCGGCACGCAGCTGTTCAAGCACGGCGGGGATGCCGTGCGGCCCGTTGCCGGCATAGCGCATGGCCCAGGTGACGATGAGATCGTGGCCGCGTTGACGCAGGGTGCTGGCCAGCAGACGGGCTTGGGCTTCGGTATGGACGAGCAGCGGTGAGCCGGCATCGGTCCAGATGGTGGCGTATTTGGCGGCCGACTTTTTGGGGCGGACGCGCAGGATGATGCCGTGCAGGATGGCCAGCCAGAGCAAGCGGGGGATTTCCACAACGCGCGGATCGCCAAGGAATTCGGCGAGGTAACGGCGGACGGCGGTGGCATTGGGCGCATCGGGCGTGCCCAGATTCACCAGAACAACGGCAGTACGTGGTGGCGTACCGTGACGCCAGACGGGAATCTCTTTGTTCATGGGGTGGCCTCAGTGTGCCTGTTCGGTGAGTGCGCTGGAGAGCAGGCGGGCGGTGATGTCGACGATAGGAATGACGCGATCATAGGCCATGCGGGTCGGGCCGATGACGCCGACCGAGCCCACGACCTGGCCTTCCACTTGGTATGGTGCGGTCACCACGCTGCATTCATCGAGCGTGGCGATGCCGGATTCTTGACCGATATACAGGCTGACGCCGGCCGCCTGTTGCGAGAGATCGAGCAGGCGCACGAGCGAGGTGCGTTGTTCGAACAGGTCGAAGAGCTCCCGTAGGCGGCGCATATTGGAACTAAGGTCCTCGACGTCGAGCAGGTTCTTTTCACCCGAGATCACCGTTTCCGATTCGCGCGGCATCAGTGCTTCGCTGCTGGCGGTGAGCGCGGCGGCCATCAGGGCCTGCATATCGGCGCGGATACGGGTGAGTTCGTCGTGTACCCGATGACGCATCTGCTCAAGTTCAAGACCAACGAAGTTCTGATTGAGCGTGTTAGCGGCTTCGATCAGTTCTGCGCTGCTATAGGCACGGTCGGTGGTGAGAATGCGGTTTTGCACATTGCCGTCACTGGTGACGAGCACCAGCAGCACGCGCTGATCTGACAGGGCGATGAATTCGATTTGACGGATGCGGGTGCTGGGGTGGCGGGGCGCGATGACGATGCCGGCGAACTGGGTCAGGTCAGACAGTAGGCGCGACGCCTGGTTGATGATCTGACCCGGCTGCGCTTTGGCGCTGGCCAGTTCGGCAAGAATGCGCGCGTGGTCCATTTGCTCCAGCGGTTGCATGGTGAGCAACGAATCGACGAAGAAGCGGTAGCCGCGCGGCGTGGGGATGCGTCCCGCGGAGGTATGTGGGCTGGCAATAAAGCCCAGATCTTCCAGATCGGCCATGACGTTACGCACGGTGGCGGCGGAGAGATCCAGCCCTGAGGCCCGCGAGAGCACCCGTGAGCCAACTGGCGCGCCTTCGGCGATATAACTTTCGACCAGCGTTTTGAGCAACACGCAGGCGCGGTCATCCAGCGGGTTCGCAGACGAAGCGGTGGTGATTCCTGGGGGTTGTCGTGACGGCATGGCTCGATTCTACAAAATTATTCTGTGGTTTAATCGGGTACTACATATATTGCCCAGATGGGCTGTTTGCGGAGTCGGATTGATGTCGTATCCCTTGCCGTTGAAATCGGTCGCGCTGATTGGTCGCCAGGATAGCCCTGAAGCGGCGGAGTCCATTGCGGCTTTGGCTGGTTTCTTTCATGCGCAGGGCGTATCGGTACTGGTGGAAACCGAAACGGCGATCCAAGCGGAACAGGTGCTGGGCAAGGCGGCGCTCGCCGGCGGCGAGTGTGCCGACTTTCAGCAGATTGGCACGCACGCGGATCTGGCCGTGGTGGTGGGTGGTGACGGCACCATGCTGCATGCAGCGCGCCAATTGGCACGCTATGACCGCCCACTGGTGGGGATTAACCAGGGCCGTCTGGGCTTTATGACCGATATTGCGCGCTCCGAGATGATCGAAGCGATGGGACATTTGCTCGCCGGTCAATTCACCCAGGAAGAGCGTCTGTTGCTCGATACCGAGGTCGTCTTTGGCGGCGCATCAGCCGGCTGGAAGCCGCAGGCTAACCTGGCGTTCAACGACGTGGTGATCGACAAAGGTGCGATTGGTCGTTTGATCGAGTTTGAGCTGCGCGTTGATGACGAATTTATTTTTAGTGCGCGGGCTGATGGATTGATTATCTGTACGCCGACCGGTTCGACCGCCTATGCTTTATCGGCCAACGGCCCGATTCTGCATCCCAAACTCGGCGGCATTGCTTTAGTGCCGTTGTGTCCGCATGCCTTATCGAACCGCCCGATTACTTTGCCCGATACCGCTCGCATTGAAGTGAAGCTGGTGCAGGGCGCGAATGCCCGTGCCCACTTTGATGGTCAGGAAACGGTGGATCTGATGCCGGGGGATTCGGTGCGGCTACAGCGCTCTCCGCATCGTGTGCGTCTGCTGCATCCACCAGGCTACAGCTATTTCGCCATGCTGCGTCAGAAGCTGCATTGGAGCGAAGGACCTAGTATTCGCACGGGGCAGACCTCGACCGGTTCGCGTTCGTCGGGAGCCTAAACGGATGTTGTGCCGGTTGGTCATTCGTGACTTTGTTCTAGTCGAATCGCTGGAGCTGGATTTTCAGCCCGGCTTTGGTGCGTTGACCGGCGAAACCGGTGCCGGCAAATCACTCTTGATTGATGCATTAGCCTTTGTGTTGGGCGAGCGTGCCGACGCGGGCCTGATTCGCTCCGGCACGCAACGCGCCGAGGTGACGGCCGAATTTGACGCCATTCCGAATCCTGAATTTCTGGCCTGGTTTGCCGAGCAGGAGATTCCGCTGGAGCTGGGTGAGGGCGTGTTGATTCGTCGGGTCCTGGAAGCGGCCGGTCGGTCGCGGGCTTTTGTGAACGGCGTGCCCGTGACCTTGCAGCAAGTACGCACCGTAGGCGAATGGTTGCTCGATATTCACGGTCAGCATGCGCATCAGTCGCTGTTGCGGGCGGATGCCCAGCGCCAGTTGATCGATGATTTTGGCCAACTGCAAAAAGACGTGGCGGTGGTATCTGATACCTGGCGCGCCTGGTCATCGGCGCGACAGTTGCTGGAAGATGCCAGCAAACGCTCTGGCGATATCGAAGCGCGACGTGATGCGTTGGCCTGGCAAATTAAAGCGTTGGCGGAAGTGGCTAATGATGACCCCGATTGGGGTTGGCAAGCGATGGGTGAAGAGCAGAGCCGCTTGGCGAATGCCAGTACGCTGATCGACATCGTGCAGGGCACGATCGATGCGTTGGGCGAAGGTGAGGAACCCTTGCTGTCGTTGCTTAGCCGCTTGGAGCATCGGCTCAAAGAGGGCTCGGGGATGGATGTGCGCCTACAAGAGCCGACCGATCTATTGCAGGCTGCGCACAACGAATTGTCGGAAGCGCTGACGGTTTTGCGTCGCCATCTGGACCGACTGGATGTCGATCCGGCGCGGCTCGCCGAGGTTGAGCGTCGTATGAGCTTGATGCTCGATCTGGCGCGCAAGCACCTGGTGGAACCGGTGGCCTTGCCAGCGCTGTATCAACAGCTACGGATCGAGGCCGAGCAGTTGGCCGATGCGACCGATATTGCGGCGCTGGAAGCGCGCGTGGCCACTGCGGCCAAAGCCTACGCTGAAGCGGCGGCACGACTCAGCAAAGGGCGCGAGAAAGCTGCGAAGGCATTGAGCAAGGGCGTGAGCGAGGCCATGCAGGATCTGGCCTTGGGCGGCGGCCGATGTCAGATCGTGCTGCAGCCCTTAGACGGTGGCGGCCAGTACGGCAACGAACGCGTTGAGTTCCAGGTCAGCGGGCTGGCCGGTAGTGATTGGCGGCCACTCTCTAAGGTGGTGTCGGGGGGGGAGCTCTCGCGCATCAGTCTGGCGATTCAGGTCGTGACGAGCGCGTGCAGCGCCGTGCCAACACTCATTTTTGATGAAGTTGATGTCGGTATTGGCGGTGGGGTGGCTGAGGTCGTCGGCCGCTTACTGGCAAAACTGGGCGAACGACGTCAGGTGTTGTGCGTCACGCATTTGCCGCAGGTGGCGGCCTGTGCCGGTTGGCAGTGGCAGGTCAGTAAGGAAAAATCGGGCAGCGCTTTCCGCAGCAAAGTCAGCACACTCGACGATGCGGCGCGCATCGAAGAAATTGCCCGGATGCTGGGCGGCGTGGAAATTACGGCCCGTACCCGGGCGCACGCTGCAGAGATGCTGAAGCTGGAGATCTAGCGCCGCTTACACCCGGTTGTGCAGGCCCTTTTTGGTGGGGCGGTGCGGGCAAGCCTGATCGACACAGTCGGCGTACAGACAGAGGTCGTGCGCCTGAATACGAAAGCCCAGATTTTCCGCGATTTCGGCTTGTTTGCGTTCGATCTCGGGATCGCAGAACTCAACCACCCGGTCACATTGTAGGCAGACCAGATGGTCGTGATGATCGCCACGATTGAGTTCGAAGACGGCTTTGCCCGATTCGAAGTTCTGCTTTTGCAACAGGCCGGCTTGTTCGAACTGGGTGAGTGCCCGGTACACCGTGGCCAGCCCGATATCGAGCCCATCGGTGACCAGAATCCGGTACACGTCATCCGCCGTGAGATGCGCGTCCCGATGCTTTTCGAAGACCTCGAGAATCTTCATGCGCGGCATCGTGGCTTTGAGTCCGGATTGCTGCAGGTCTTTCGGGGAGGGCATAAACGATTCCTGGGGGAGTGACTTCGGATATGATAGCGGCTTTTGCAACGACCTGTTCCGTCCATGCCACTTTTCCGCAGCTGTGCCGCAACGCTTCATTCGAAGTCTGTTGCCCGATGCGTCGGGCGCTGGGCGGCCGCCGGCCTCATTGGTTTGGTGGTTGGCAGCTTGAGCGGTTGCGCCGTCGAGCGCTATTTTCTGGAATATCGCGTCAACGTGCAGCAGGGTAACCTGGTTGAACAGAAGCAAATTGCCCAACTGCGCCCCGGCATGACCCGTGACCAGGTGCGTTATGTGCTGGGTACGCCGTTGCTGCAGGATCCGTTCCACTCAGATCGCTGGGATTATGTTTACCGTTTTGAGAATGGGCAGACCGGCGACATCACGATGCGCAACATTTATGCGTATTTCAATTCAGCCGGCTTATTGCAACGGGTAGGCGGCGATGTGGCGGCAGCGCAGCCGGCCGACGTGCAATTTACGGGCAATCTGGATGCCGATTCGGCGGCCGCCGCAGGTGTCGCTGGGGCCGTGCGGGCAAACGAGCCTCAGGTCATTGATTTTGGGGCATTGCCTGACGATGCAGAAGGCCCGGCTGAGGGTTCCGAACCAGAGAGTGATTCATGGTGGTGGCGCTTTATCCACCTCTTCAAGTAAAGGGAAATGCGATGTCTGTACCGGTAAAAATTGCGATCGCGGGTGCTTCAGGCCGCATGGGCCGTATGCTGATTGAGGCGGTGTTGGCGGATCCGGCAACGGTGCTGCACGCAGCGTTTGAGCGTGAAGGCAGCGAGTTTGTCGGTCGCGACCCCGGCGAGTTTGTGGGTCAGTCGACCTCGGTGCGTATCAGCGCCGATGTGGCCGCGGGTTTGAAGGGTGCTGATTGCATGATCGATTTCACGCGTCCGGAAGCCACGCTGGTGCATCTGCAGGCTTGCAAGATTGCAGGTGTGGGCATGGTGATTGGGACGACGGGTTTTGAGGAAGACGGCAAAGCCACGATTGCCGAAGCGGCCAAGTCGGTGCCGGTGGTTTTTGCCCCCAATATGAGCGTGGGTGTCAACGTGACCTTCAAATTGCTGGAAATCGCTGCGGGTATTCTGAACAGCGGCTACGATGTGGAAATCGTCGAGGCACACCACCGCCATAAGGTGGATGCGCCGTCGGGTACTGCGCTGCGCATGGGTGAGGTTGTTGCTCAGGGTCTGGGCCGTAACCTGAAGGATGTGGCGGTTTATGGGCGCGAAGGTGTCACCGGTGAGCGCAAAGAGAGCACCATTGGCTTTGCCACGGTCCGAGGTGGCGATATTGTCGGCGACCATGTGGTGATGTTCTGCGGCACCGGCGAACGGGTCGAGATCGGCCATAAAGCCAGCAGCCGTATGCCGTATGCATTGGGTAGCGTGCGTGCCGCCAAATTCATGCATGGCCGCGCTAAGGGCTTGTTTGATATGCAGGATGTGCTCGGCCTGCGCGGTTGATGGCCTCGCGGGGCACTAGCGCAACGCAGCATTTTTCGCTATAATTTGGCAGCTTAATATCCTGCATTTGCGGGATTCAAGCGGGAGTACCAGAAAGTTCGCCTTCGGGCGGCAGTTTTGGGCTCCCGCTTTGCATGTCTGCCATCCGGAGCCGCTGTGTCCTACGCTGAGTCTGCCTCGTCTAAATCACCTGCTGCCAAACGCAGCGTTCCCCTTTGTTCCACCCGGCCGGCCGCCATGCTGGTGTTGGCTGATGGCACGGTTTTCCGGGGAGAGTCGATTGGCGCAGCCGGCAAAACGTCGGGCGAAGTGGTATTCAACACGGCGCTGACCGGTTATCAGGAAATCCTCACGGATCCCTCGTACTGCCGTCAGATCGTGACGCTGACCTACCCGCATATTGGCAACGTTGGCTGCAATGATGAAGATTTTGAATCGGGCGCGAACTACGCCGCTGGTCTGGTGATTCGCGACCTGCCGCTGGTCGCTTCGAACTGGCGCGCCCAGAGCGATTTGTCCTCGTATCTGGTGAAACATGGCATCGTGGCCATCGCTGGTATCGATACGCGCAAGCTGACCCGTATTCTGCGCGAAAAGGGTGCTCAGGCCGGTTGCATCATCGCAGCCGCTGCCGGTGAAACGCTGGACGAGGCTGCCGCACTGGCTGAAGCCAAGGCTTTCCCGGGCTTGGCTGGTATGGATCTGGCTAAGGAAGTCACCGTTGAGAAGTCCTACACCTGGAACCAGGGCGAGTGGACGCTGAAGGGTTACGTCACGGGGCCGACGCCGCGTTTCAAAGTCGTGGCCTACGATTTTGGTGTGAAGCGCAACATTCTGCGCATGCTGGCCGAGCGCGGTTGTGATGTCACCGTGGTGCCGGCAAAAACCCCGGCTGCCGATGTGTTGGCGATGAATCCCGATGGTGTTTTCTTGTCGAATGGCCCCGGTGATCCGGAGCCCTGCGATTATGCGATCACCGCGATTCGAGAATTTCTCGCAGTCAAAAAACCGGTGTACGGCATCTGTCTCGGCCATCAACTATTGGCACTGGCGGCGGGTGCCAAGACCGTGAAGATGAAATTCGGTCACCATGGTGCCAACCATCCGGTCAAAGACGTCGATACCGGTCAGGTCCTGATTACTAGCCAGAACCACGGTTTTGCGGCCGATGCCGAAACTTTGCCGGCGAATGTGCGCGTGACCCATGTCTCGCTGTTCGACGGCACGCTGCAGGGCATCGCGCTGACCGATGCCCCGGCGTTTTCTTTCCAGGGTCACCCGGAAGCGAGCCCCGGCCCGCACGATGTGAGCTACCTCTTTGACCGATTCATCGATCTGATGTCTCAGCACTCTGCAAAATAATAAGAAGCTGACCCCATGCCCAAGCGTACAGACCTTAAAAGTATTCTCATCATTGGTGCCGGCCCGATCGTCATCGGTCAGGCCTGCGAGTTCGACTATTCCGGCGCACAGGCCTGTAAGGCGCTGCGCGAAGAAGGCTACAAAGTCATTCTGGTGAATTCGAATCCGGCGACCATCATGACCGATCCGGAAATGGCCGATGTCACCTACATCGAACCCATTACCTGGCAGGTTGTTGCCCGCATCATCGAAACCGAGCGCCCTGACGCGCTACTGCCAACGATGGGTGGTCAGACAGCGCTGAATTGTGCATTGGATCTGGCGGCGCACGGTGTGCTGGAAAAGTTTGGCGTCGAACTGATCGGTGCCTCGCGCGAAGCCATCGATAAGGCCGAAGACCGCGAGAAGTTCAAACAGGCGATGAACAAGATCGGTCTGGGTTCCGCACGTTCGGCCATCGCTCACTCGATGGAAGAGGCGTATCAGGTACAAGCCGGCATCGGCTTCCCGACCATCATCCGCCCATCGTTTACGCTCGGTGGTACCGGCGGCGGCATTGCCTACAACATGGAAGAGTTCGAGTCGATCTGCAAGCGCGGTCTCGAAGCTTCGCCGACCAGCGAGCTGCTGATTGAAGAATCGCTGCTGGGTTGGAAAGAATATGAGATGGAAGTGGTGCGTGACCGTAAGGACAATTGCATCATTATTTGTTCG
>CALKUR010000114.1 GCA_937996725.1 uncultured Dechloromonas sp.
TGGCGCTCGATGTAGGCCGTCATGGCCCGATTGATGTGCGGAAAGATGTGGGGCGTCGCATGGTGCAGGGTGTCGTCGAGATCGAACACCCAGACCGGTGCACCCCCTGTTCGCATCAGCTCGACTTGATCATCGTCCCAACGCCGTGTTGGGTCAGAATTTCGAGCAGCAGCGCGTGCGGCACACGGCCATCAATGATGTGCACACCCTTCACGCCATTACGGGCGGCATCGAGCGCCGACGAAATCTTCGGCAACATGCCGCCAGAAAGCGTGCCATCGGCCACCATGTTGTCGATATCGCGCGGCGTGAGACCGGTGACCAGATTGCCATCTTTGTCGAGGACGCCCGGTGTGTTGGTCAGCAGCACCAGTTTTTCAGCACCCAGCACTTCCGCCATTTTGCCGGCAACGACATCGGCATTGATGTTGTAGGTTTCACCCTCCGGGCCAAAACCAATCGGGGCGATCACCGGAATGAAGGCACCGGAAACCAGGTGATGCACGATCGATGGGTCGATCTGCTGGATGTCGCCAACCAGGCCGATATCGAGAAGTTCGCTTGGATTACCCTGTTTAGGCAGCATCAGCTTTTTGGCGCGAATTAGACCAGCGTCTTTGCCAGTGAGACCCACGGCATGACCACCGTTTTGATTGATCAGGCCGACAATATCCTTGTTCACTTCGCCGCCCAACACCATTTCGACGATGCGCATGGTTTCGGCATCCGTGACCCGCATGCCTTGGATGAATTCCCCTTTTTTGCCGACCTGCGTCAGCATATTTTCGATCTGCGGGCCGCCGCCATGCACAACGACAGGGTTGAGACCCACCAGCTTGAGCAGCACCACATCATTGGCGAACGATTGTTTTAGGCGTTCCTCGGTCATGGCGTTACCGCCGTATTTGACAACGATGGTCTTGCCATGGAAACGCTTCAGGAAGGGCAGTGCTTCGGAAAGCACCCGGGCTTCGAGGGCGGAGTTTTCAGAAAGTTGAGCGATGGGCATAAGGATTCCGTCGGTCTTAAAAGCGGTGGATATGGCGGCGATTGTAGCGAGCCGGCGAGGGATCGCAAAGTTGTATGACTAGGACGTTACGGTCGGCAGACCTTTGAGTGCCAGAATGGCCTCGCGATTGCTGGCAGAAAAGCAGGCAGCCGCCGCTTCGTCACAGGGAGCCCAACGCCAGGAGCGGTGCTCGGCGGGCGCAGTCGTGATATCGCAGGTGGCCGGTAGGCAAAGCGAGAAGACACGTTCGTGGTTGTGGGTGACTTCCGGTGCATAGCGGTGCCGCCATTCCGACATGATGGTGTAGACGTTTTCGCCGGGCCAGACGTGTAGCTGTTCCGCGCGGATATCCAGGCCAGTTTCTTCGTGGACTTCCCGTACGGCCGTTTCCAGAAAACTCTCATCCCCCTCACGGCTGCCGGTGACCGATTGCCAGTAGCCGGGGTGTTTGGCACGTTCCAGCAGTAGGATTTGCAGATCGGGTGTGTGAATAACCACGAGCGCAGATTCCGGACGCTTGTAGTCACGCGTCATGGCTTAGCCGATCATGGGCAACAAGGCGATGCCATCGCCGCGCAGCCCCATAAATGCCCAGAAGGGAGTCTCCTGCTCCTGCCAGTAATTGCTGGCCGCCTCAAAGGCATCGAGCAGTTTCTGGACACCCGTTGGATCGGAGGCAATCAGGTTGTCGGCATCTTCCACGAGAATGACGTAGCCATTCGCGGGTAACCAGGAAAAGTCGCAGAGCATTTCAGCGAGATCATCGAGGTGCGCTGCTTCGTGTGCCGGGCAAGCGGTGGCTTTGGTCAGCAGTGCCATGGCATCGGCCATGCGCGGTGTTTCGGCCAATGCGACAACAATCAGTTGCAGATCGGCCTGCGCGCAGGCTTCTGCCAATGCGCCCATGCCGCCCGGCGTTAGGTGATATACGCCCGCCCGCTCATAGTCGGCGAGCAAGCGGGCGAAGGCGGCCGGATTCACGTGAGGTGGGTGGCCGTAGGACGCGGAGGCTTAGGCCGGCGCCTTGGCGTCGATGGCTGCCGGTTGCGCAGCAGGCTGACGCAGACGGATGTGCAGTTCGCGCAACTGCTTTTCGTCCACCGGCGACGGCGCGTCGGTGAGCAGACACTGGGCGCGCTGGGTTTTCGGGAAAGCGATCACATCGCGGATCGATTCGGCACCGGTCATCATGGTGACGATGCGGTCCAGACCGAACGCCAAGCCGCCATGCGGCGGTGCGCCGTACTTCAGCGCGTCGAGTAGGAAGCCAAACTTGAGCTTTTGTTCTTCTTCGCCGATGCCAAGTGCTTCAAAGACGGTTTGCTGCACATCGGCACGGTGGATACGTACCGAACCGCCGCCAATTTCCCAACCGTTCAGCGCGATGTCGTAGGCTTTGGCCAGACACTTGCCCGGGTCGCTAGCGAGAAGAGCAATATGGTCGTCCTTCGGGCTGGTAAACGGATGGTGGCAGGCGGTCCAGCGCTTGTCATCTTCGTCGTACTCAAACATCGGGAAGTCGACGATCCAGATCGGTGCCCAGACCGTGCCGTTCATGAAGTTCTTTTCGTGGCCGATCTTGACGCGTAGAGCACCCAGGGCGTCGTTGACCACCTTGGTTTTATCGGCACCGAAGAAGATCAGGTCGCCGCTCTGAGCGCCGGTGCGTTCCAGAATGGTTTTCAGTGCGGTTTCGTGCAGGTTCTTGACGATCGGCGATTGCAGGCCGGTTTCGTTCGGTTGCGACGCATCGTTCACCTTGATGTAGGCCAGACCCTTGGCACCATAGATGCCAACGAACTTGGTGTATTCGTCGATTTCGCCACGGGAGAGCGAGGCACCGCCGGGGATACGCATGGCGGCGACACGGCCACCCGTGGCGGCTGGGCCGCTGAACACCTTGAAGGCGACATCGGCAACGGCATCGGTGACGTCGGTCAGTTCCAGGGTGACGCGCATGTCGGGTTTGTCCGAACCGAAGCGCGCCATCGCTTCGGCGTAGGCCATACGCGGGAAAGGATTGGGCAGATCCACGTCGAGCGCGTCTTTGAACACGTAGCGGATCAGGCCTTCCATCAGGCCCATGATTTCTTCTTCGCTCAGGAACGAGGTCTCGATATCAACCTGGGTGAATTCGGGTTGGCGATCGGCGCGCAGGTCTTCGTCACGGAAACATTTGACGATCTGGTAGTAACGGTCAAAGCCGGCGACCATCAGCAGCTGCTTAAAGAGCTGCGGCGATTGCGGCAACGCGAAGAATTGACCGTCATGCACGCGCGATGGGACCAGATAGTCGCGGGCACCTTCTGGTGTCGACTTGGTGAGCATCGGGGTTTCGATATCGATGAAGCCGTTGTCGTCGAGATAGCGACGGAACGCGCGGGCAACGCGATAGCGCAGTTGCAGGTTCTTCTGCATGGCTGGACGGCGCAGATCCATCACGCGATGGGTCAGGCGCACGGTTTCCGACAGGTGCTCGTCGTCCACCTGGAACGGCGGGGTCACGGACGGGTTGAGTACTTCGATGTCGTGGCATAGCACTTCGATGGCACCGGAGGCTAGTGTGGTGTTCTCCGTGCCGGCCGGACGTGGGCGTACCTTGCCGGTGATCTTGAGGCAAAACTCACCGCGGACCGATTCGGCAATGTTGAACATTTCAGCACGGTCCGGATCGCAGACGACCTGTGCTAGGCCGCTACGGTCACGCAGATCGATGAAGATCACGCCGCCATGGTCGCGGCGACGGTGCGCCCAACCGCAAAGGGTGACGATCTGTTCATTGAGCGAGGGGTTGAGGTCGCTACAGTAATGAGTACGCATGGGAGTGCTTGCTTTTCTTCAGTGTTGAAATCAGTCGCCGACGTAGGTGTCGGCACGCTTGTGGGTGGTTTCGGCGGAAAGGGCTTCGGGCGTTTTAACGGGCAGGGTGCTTGGCGCGACCACGCCCATCGAGATCAGGTACTTGAGGGCATCTTCAACCGACATATCCAGTTCAATCACATCTGCTTTGGGAACCATTAGGAAAAATCCCGAGGTGGGGTTGGGTGTGGTCGGCACATAGAGGCTAACCATCTCATTGCCTAGGTGATCGGCAATTTCGCCGCCTGGCGTGCCGGTCAGGAATCCGATGGTCCAGCTGCCTTGGCGCGGATATTGCATCAGCACGGCCTGACGGAAGGCCTGGCCTGAAGGCGAGAAGACGGTATCCGAAATCTGTTTGACGCTCTGGTAAATAGAGCGCACCACCGGAATACGATGCAGCAAGGCTTCCCACCACCGTACCAGCCGCTGTCCGATAAAGTTGGCGGTGAGCAGACCGGTAATGAACACGACTAGTAGCGTGAGCAGTGCACCTAGGCCGGGGATATTGAATCCCAACAGGTTGCGCGGCTGCCATTCGGCTGGCAGCAACATGATTGACTGATCCATCATGCCCAAAATGAACGACAACACCCAGATCGTGATGCCGAGCGGGGCCCAGATGAGCAGTCCGGTGATGAAATAGCGTTTCACAGTAAGAGGGCGGGTCAGAGGCGTGTTGGTGCCGGTTGAATTCGTCAAACCCTTGATTATAGCGGACTCCCGCCGAATCTGGGGCGGCTTGGCCTGCAATGACCGCGTGGGTTGCGGCTTTGCCTAGAGGACTGCGCCAAGCTGGAAGATCGGCAGGTACATCGCGATCACGAGGCCGCCGATGATGCCCCCGAGAACGACCATCAGCAGTGGTTCCATCAGGGTGCCCAGTTGCGAAACGGCATCATTGACTTCGCGGTCGTAAATATCGGCCACTTTGTTGAGCATTTCGTCCAACGTGCCGGATTCTTCGCCGATGCCCACCATTTGGATCAGGAGCGGGGAGAATGCGGTCTGCCGGGCGAGCGCGCGCGAAAGGCTGTCGCCCTGACTCACCTTTTGTCGCAGCGTTTGACTCGCCTGCTGAAAAAGCCGATTGCCGGTGGCGTTACCGGCTGGGATCAGCGTGTCGAGCAAAGGAATGCCTGCACCGTAAAGGCTGGCCAGGGTTCTACTCCAGCGCGCCAGTGCGGCACGGCGAAACAATGAGCCGAATACCGGCAACCTCAATAACCAACGGTCGGTCGCCTCTTGCCAGCGGGCATTGTTACGCCATTGGTGCATGAGAGCGGCGGTGATGGCCGTTAAGGCCAATGCGAAAATCAGGCCGTAATCGCGCAGGGCCGCTGAGCCATCAATGATCATCCGTGTCGGTAGCGGCAATGCCGCGCCGAAGCTGCTGAAACTGCTTTCAAAGGCCGGGACCACATAAACGAGCATCAACACCGTGACAATGAGTGCCACCGACAGAATCGCGACGGGATAAGTGAGCGCGCTGCGGAGTTTGCTGCGGATCGCCAGCATCTTTTCCTGATAATCGGCAATGCGTGCCAACATTACGTCCAGCAGCCCGGACTGCTCGCCTGCGGCGACGAGTGTGCAGGTGAGCTCATCGAAATTAGCGGGGTGACGGGCCAGCGCCGTGGCCAGCGATGCGCCGGTCTGCAGATCTGAGCGTATTTGTAGTAATAGACGCGTCGCCTCTGGCTGCTCTTGGCTGCGGGCGATGATGTCAAAGGCCGACAGAATCGGTACCCCGGAGCGAATGAGCGTGGCGAGTTGGCGGAGCAAAAACGCCATCGTTTTAGCAGGCAAGTGTGTTGCACGGCGTCGGCTCCGATCCACGCGAGTCGGCGTGACGCCCTGTTGGCGTAGCGCCATACGAGCACGTACTTCACTGGGTGCGAGCAACTCGCCGGACAAATTGGCACCGTCAGCCCCGATGCCCGACCATTTGAATCGCAACGATTTCACAGCAGCGCTCTTATCCGTCATCGTTATTACCAGAGGTCAGTCGCCGCGAGCACTTCATCCAGCGAGGTTTCGCCCGCCATGACTTTGGCTAGCCCAGCGTGGCGTAGATCCATCAGGCCCTCGGTCTTGGCCTGCGTCGCCATATCCAGCGTGCTGCCATTGGCCAGAATGATCCGTTGCATCGCCTGGCTGATGGGCAGCACCTCAAAAAGTCCAAGTCGCCCCTTGTAGCCGGTCTGCCCACATTTTTTACAGCCCACCGGTTGGTAGAGTTGCCAAGCACTTTGGCTGCGCTGTTGCAATTCGATATCGCTGAAGCCGGCAGCGCGGAGCGCGGCATCATCGATGCTTGTGACTGCGGCCTTGCAATCACATAGACGCCGAACAAGGCGCTGCGCAACGATGAGCAGCACACTGCCGGCGACGTTAAAGGCCGGTAGGCCCAATTGGCGCAAGCGTTCTAGGCTGGCCGGGGCGGAACGCGTATGTAGCGTTGAGAGGAGTAGGTGACCGGTTTGTGCAGCTTTAACGGCCGTGTCAGCAGTTTCAAAATCTCGTATTTCACCGATCATCAGGATATCTGGGTCTTGTCGCATGAAAGCACGCAGTGCCACTGCAAAGCTCAGGCCAGTACGTTCATCGATGTTCACCTGGTTGATACCGGTGACGGGGATCTCTACCGGGTCTTCGGCCGTCGAAATATTGACGCCGGTTTTGTTCAGTTCATTCAGGCAGGCATAGAGGGAGACCGTCTTGCCGGAACCGGTCGGACCCGTCACCAGAATCATGCCGCTGGGTTGGCGGATTGCTTGGAGCAGATGGGTGCGCTGGTCAGCGCTCATGCCCAGCTGGTCGATCGTGAGCCGTGCATTTTGCCGATCCAGAATACGCAGCACGATTTTTTCGCCATAGAGCGTGGGCATGGTGCTGATCCGAAAATCGACTGGGTCGCCTTGATCCGTATCGACGCGCATCTGCCCATCTTGCGGTAAACGCTTTTCGGCGATGTTAAGTCGCGACAATACCTTCAGACGCGATGCCAGCATGTCACGAATCTCGGCCGGCGGGATTTCGGCTTCCTGAAGCAGGCCATCGATGCGAAAGCGGATCCGGTAGCTGGCTTCAAAGGGTTCGAAGTGCACATCCGAGGCATCCCGTTCTACGGCTTCGGAAAGCACCTGTTGTAAAAACTTTACCGCAGGAGCATCGTCGACGGCTGTGATCTCTGCAGCCGGCGCCGATTTGGCAGCAGCACTTCCTGTGTTGCTGGCGGGTAGAGCTTGCAGTCGTTCAATGGTCGCCGCCAAGAGTTGGCAATCAGCCACGAGGGGTTCAATGCCCAAACCGGATTGAAAGCGCGCCAGATTGATCAAGGCATCGTCGGTGGGGTCTGCCATCACCAATAGCAGTTGTTGGCCGTTCTGGGCGACCGGGAGATAACGTGCGTCTTGATACAGGCTGTGCGTTAGGCCATTGATGGGTTGTGTTGCCTCTAACTGAAACGCATCAAAGCGGGTAAAGCCGAAAGTCTGCGCAATGAACGTGGCAACCTCGTCGCTGCCGATGAGGCCAGCTTGAATCAGTTCAAAGGGGAGGCTGGTACTTTTCTGGGCGCATCGTGTTTGGCAGCGCGCCATGTCGCTGGCTGAAATTCGCCCGCTATCGATCAACGCGCGGGCTAGCGCACTCATAGGCTACGGTTGAGCAATACTTCCAGAACGAAGCGGCTACCGACGTAGGCCAGGAGCAACGAGACGAATCCGGCAATCGTCCAGCCTGTGGCTTTACGACCCCGCCAGCCGCGCAAGTGTCGCCCGAGCAGCAGGCCGCCGAAGATCAGCCAGGAGATGAATGCAAAGATGGTCTTATGATCGCCGCGAATCCACTGGCCATAGAATTGTTCGGAGACCAGCAGCCCCGTCGCCAGCGACGCAGTCAGTAGCAAAAAGGCAATCGCCAGCATGCGGAACAGCAAGTTTTCCATGCGCAGCAGCGGTGGAAAACGGCGCTCCGCGGCTAAGCGTTCTGGGTGATGCAGGTCGCGTTCGGCAACCCACAGCAGGCAGGCCTGCAGGGTTGCGAGCAGAAAAACGCCGTAGGCCAGCATCGCGAGAATGAAGTGGACCCGGAATAACAACGAATCAATATGCACCAGCGGGTGATCGACCGGAAAGATCAACGGTAGCAATACGCCAGCCGTTGTCGTTGGCAGAATCAGCGCCAGTAAGCCGCGCTGGCGGTGGGCGAGGCCTTCAAACCCATGGAGCACCACGGCCAGCCAGAGAATGACCGAAATCGCCAAGGCAAAGGAAAAGCGTACCGTACCGCCGCCGAACATTTCAAAATACAGGGCACCGGCATGTGTAGCCAGAGCGAAACCGAGCAGGGGCGGCGCGACACCAGCTGTATTGGTGGTATCCCGTCTGCCGCTGCCGAGTGTGGCTTGTGCTAGTCGCGCACCCGATTGCACCGCGACTTGGCGCAGCACTTGCCAGCTCAGTAGGCCGTAAGCAAATGCCGCAACGACCGTCAACAGACTAGACAGGGGTACGGGAAATAGAAAGGGAAGGGATACAATCGGGGACATAGCCCCATTTATATCACGGGGGCAGGACGAATATTCACGGCGAATCTCTAGACCCATGCTTGAAAACCTGACTCAACGGCTTAGCCGTGTAATGAAAACCATGCGCGGCGAAGCCCGCATGACCGAGGCCAATATCGGTGACGCCCTGCGTGAAGTCCGCATGGCGCTGCTAGAAGCCGACGTGGCTTTGCCGGTCGTGAAAGATTTCGTGGCCCAGGTGAAAGAAAAAGCACTGGGCGAAGAAGTTGTTGGTTCGCTGACGCCGGGTCAAGCCTTTGTCGGTGTGGTGCACGAGCAGCTAAAGCAGCTGATGGGCGAGGCGCAGGTGCCGCTGGCGCTCAATCAGCAACCGCCGGCGATTATTCTTATGGCCGGTCTGCAGGGTGCGGGTAAAACGACCACCGTCGGTAAGTTGGCGCGCTGGCTCAAGCAGCACCATAAAAAGAAAGTGATGGTCGTGTCCTGTGACGTTTATCGTCCGGCGGCTATCGAGCAGCTCAAGCACGTGGCCGGGCAGGTCGGTGCAGAGTTTTTTCCATCCTCGCCTGATCAGAAGCCAGCCGAGATTGCGGCCGCCGCCGTCGATTGGGCGCGCAAACATCACGAAGAAGTGCTGATCGTCGATACGGCCGGTCGTTTGGCCATTGATCAGGCCATGATGGACGAGATCAAGGCGCTGCATGCGCAGCTCAATCCGATTGAAACGCTCTTTGTTGTTGATGCCATGTTGGGCCAGGATGCGGTCAATACCGCCAAGGCCTTTAACGAGACGCTACCGCTCACCGGGGTGGTACTGACGAAGCTCGATGGCGATGCCCGTGGGGGTGCGGCCCTGTCGGTACGCGCGATCACCGGCAAGCCGATTAAGTTTGTCGGTGTCGCCGAAAAGCTGGATGGCCTGGAGCCGTTTTATCCAGACCGGATGGCCTCGCGCATTCTCGGCATGGGCGATATTCTGTCGCTGGTTGAAGCGGCATCGCAGCAGGTCGATATGGACCAAGCGGCTGCGATGGCGCAGAAGATCAAGTCCGGCAAAGGATTTGATCTTAACGACTTCCGCTCACAGGTGGCGCAGATGCGTCAGATGGGTGGCATGTCGGCACTGGTCGATAAGTTGCCGGCCAAGTTTGCCGAAGCGGCATCCAAAATGCCCACAGGCAGTGACGATAAAATGGCGCGCCAGATTCAGGGCATTATCGATAGCATGACGCCGGGCGAACGTAGCAACCCCGAGCTCATCAAAGCGAGTCGTAAACGCCGCATTGCTACCGGGGCCGGTGTTCAAGTCCAGGACGTGAACCGGATTCTGAATCAGTTCGAACAGACGCAGAAAATGATGAAGCAGTTCGGCAGCATGTTCAAAGGCAAGGGCGGCATGATGAAGGCCATGCGGGGCGCTAAAGCCATGTTCGGCGGGAAGATGCCGTTCTGATTTACTGGGCGAGCGCTTTGCGTAGGTAATCGACCACGCCAGCGCGATCAATCATCGTCGCTTCCGCATCGCGGCGGCCTTTGGCCTCGACCTGGCCAGCTGCCAGCCCCTTCTCGCCAATGACCAAACGTTGCGGAATGCCGATCAGTTCCATATCGGCAAACATGACGCCCGGGCGTTCATTGCGGTCATCGAGCAGCACGTCGAAACCGGCGGTGATCAGTTCTTCGTAAAGCTCACTGGCAGCCTGCTGGATAGCCGGGGACTTGTGATAACCCATCGGCACAATCGCCACGGTAAACGGCGCAATGGCGGTCGGGAAGGCGATACCCTTATCATCGTGGTTCTGCTCGATGGCCGAACCCACGATCCGGGTGACGCCGATGCCGTAGCAACCCATTTCCATTACCTCGGTCTTGCCCTGCTCGCTGAGGAAGGTGCAGCCCAGCGCTTCGGCATACTTGGTACGCAGCTGGAAGATATGACCGACTTCGATGCCGCGCACGATTTCCAGAACACCCTTGCCGTCTGGTGACGGATCGCCGGAAACGACGTTGCGGATATCGGCCACTTCCGGTTCGGGCAGATCGCGACCGAAATTTACGCCCGTGAGGTGCGTGTCGTAAGCATTAGCGCCGCAGGCAAAGTCGGCCATCACGGCTACGGCGCGATCCGCGATAACGCGGATGCCGGACTTGATGCCTACGGGGCCGATAAAGCCCGGGATACAACCCAAGGCCTCTTTGACTTCGTCTTCGCGGGCAAAGCGGAAGGCACCAATACCGGCAATCTTGCCGGCTTTGATTTCGTTGAGTTCGTGATCGCCGCGCAGTAGCAGCAACACCACACCAGCACTTTCGCCCTCGGCCGTTTCCGGCACAATGGCCAGCGTTTTGACGAGGCCCGATAACGGGATATTCAGTGCTTGGGCAACATCTTCACAGCGCGATTTTTTCGGCGTGGCAACGTTAGTCAGCATTGCACCAGCGGCCGGTCGCGGCGTGGTCGGTGCCAGCGCTTCGGCCAACTCGACGTTGGCAGCAAATTCGGAGGTTGGGCAGAACGCAATATCGTCTTCACCCGAATCGGCCAGCACATGGAATTCGTGCGAACCCGTACCGCCGATGGAGCCGGTATCAGCCGCCACGGCGCGGAAGCGCAGCCCCAGACGGGTGAAGATACGGCTGTAGGTGTCGTACATCACATGGTATTCGCGTTGTAGATCTTCAAAGCTGGTGTGGAACGAATAACCATCCTTCATCAGGAACTCGCGGCCCCGCATCACGCCAAAACGCGGGCGGATCTCGTCGCGGAACTT
>CALKUR010000115.1 GCA_937996725.1 uncultured Dechloromonas sp.
TTCACACAAATCTATTCGCTCAATCAAGACACGAGCGTGAACTATTTAATGGCAACTCGCAAATGAGCGCTCTCGTTCTTTTTGACTTTGACGGCACGATTGCCGATACGGCTCCGGACCTTGGCGCTGCCGCCAACAAACAGCGAGAACGCGTCGGCTTGCCGCCCTTACCGCTCGATGTGCTGCGCCCCTATGCCTCGGCCGGTGCACGCGGTCTTTTACGCTGTGCGCTTAACCTAGCGCCTGGCGATGACACGTACGAACAGCATCGCCTGCAATTCCTAGCCGACTACCAAGCCGCAATGACAGTTGACACCCGACTGTTTGATGGCGTTCCAGAGTTACTCGCGCAAATATCCGAACGCGGCTTGTCTTGGGGCATCGTCACAAACAAAGTGACCCACTTAGCTCAACCAATTGTTACGGCACTGGGCCTAGATAAGGAGTGTGCTGTACTTGTTTGTGGCGATACGACGGCACACGCAAAGCCACACCCTCTTCCACTGTTACATGCAGCACAACAAGCCGGCTACAGCACCGATCGATGCCTCTATGTAGGTGATGACATTCGAGACATTCAGGCTGCACGTGCTGCAGGTATGCCATCCATCGCTGCAGCCTACGGGTATTGTGGCCCAGATCACCCGGTGGAAACTTGGCAGGCCAATCACACAGCTCATTCTGCACGCGAGATGTGGCCGATGATTAAACAATTGATGAATGTGTAACAAAGACTGAACTCTTTTACATTTGAGTGGTCTGAATCAACAGATTGTTCGTCTACAATCTAACAACTGGGGCCGATCCGGATTCGACGTGGGTCGCGAAACAGCGCAGGGCATGCCGAGCACCAGTTCGCTCGTAAATCCACTGGAAACACTATAAACGCCAACGACGAGCGTTTCGCTCTGGCCGCTTAAGCGGTGAGCCGCTGCACTGATTTGTTCTTGGGTCAGGTAGGGTAAAACCTACAGCAGCGTCATTTACAAGGAATCGGAGTTGTCTGGGTCACACAGCCAATTCTTAAAACTATGTGAATCGCTAAGGTCCGGCCTGTCGATGGGCTAAGTCCGAGGTTAAACAAAAAATATATCGACTACACATGTAGAACTGCCTGCAGAGGTCTCGCGGACGGGGGTTCAATTCCCCCCGGCTCCACCAATACCGCACATACCAACCCTTCGGGGTTGGTATTTTTTTGCCTACAGATTTGGGTTCATGCGGGTTTGCGTGGAGTGTTGCGGACTGCGGAGACGGAAGTTCAGCATAGCAAGTCTGAAGATTTTGTCTCTGAGGGCGGATAGTCTCTGCTATTCTGGACCGTGGATTCCGATCAAAGTCCGCAAAGTCCGTGTTTAACATCGTTATATATCAACGTATTACTCGCGGACGAATCTAGCGGTTGTTTTTTTAGCATCGGCAGGAAACGAGAACCGCCCCGAGTCAGAGATCAGAAAATGCAGATTGGCTCGAACGTGACAACTAACATCAGCCAGAAATGGTAGTCAGGCTCTGCTCTTTAAATTAAGTTAAACATGGAAGGCTAGTCATGGACATCAACGTAAATTGCTCCGATTGTGGGAAGCGCCTGCCATCCCAAGGGGCGCATGAAGTCGACATACCGTGCCCTGTATGCGGATCTAATCGTAAGAATATTCTCATGGAAATCATTGAGGATGTTGGCGTTTCTGTCCATGACAGCATGAGGACCAAGGTGAAGGATCCAAGCCTCTCCTCTAGGATGAACCCACGCGTCGAAGTGTTTGCCGGATCCGATCTAAGAAAGTCGGACGACCGATGGATGAACAAGGAGCGCGTCATTGACAAGGATCGTGATTACTACAAGGAAACGGTGAGCGACCCTGAAACAGGTGAAGTCATTCATCACACTGAAGAAGCACTTTCGGATCACTTCGGGCATGGGTCGGCAAAGTACAAGAAGACTGACGATGTCTAACCAGTTGCTGGGCGTACGTAAAAAGAGCCGCGCAGGCAGGCGGATCAAACATTGAACGCAAGCTTCTCGCGCCAACGGCCAACTGTAATAATTCGAAAACAGGCTTTCGATACCTCAGGGCTCAGCAAGGACCACCTGCTTTCCGAATCCGTCCGTGCTTAGCTTCAAATATGCGTACAGCAACTCTTACCGGACATACTAACCCTCCGAGGTTGTGTTCATGCGGGTTGACGTTAGGTGTTGCGGGCTACAGAGATAGTTTTAATGATTTTTGAAACATTCAAAAATGTTTTGAATTTAAAGGTGAAATCAGAAAGCATATGCAAAGCGAAGAAAAATTGAGTTATTTCAGCTCTGGCAAACCAGAGCATCGACTATCTTATTGTGCATTTTTGGATGTTTTAGGCTTTTCTGAAAGAATTCGTAACGCCAGCCATACGTCCGATAGTGCAAATGAACTCTTACAGAGTTTTCATCACATTCTCACCAAGAGCATAGCGATACTCAAGGGGACTACCGACGATTCGATGCTTCATTACAAATCGTTCACTGATAATGTAGTTCTGGCACATCCAAGATTCAGTAATGATATGGAGTCCGAGTTCGCATTCATCTTATGGGCCATCAACGAGTATCAATTCCAAATGGCATTGAACGGATTTTTCATAAGAGGTGGTTTAGCAATAGGCCAGTTGTTTATAGATAAAAATAGCGTATACGGAGTTGCATTACTAGAAGCACATCATTTAGAAAGCAAAGTGGCTATCAATCCTATTGTCGTATTGTGCGATAAAACAATGAAGTTAATCGACAAACATCTAAACTTCTACGCAGGGAGCCTGTAAATAAATTTGTGTAAGTAC
>CALKUR010000116.1 GCA_937996725.1 uncultured Dechloromonas sp.
ATGTCACTCACATACCCGAATAGTTCGGGCCGCCGCCGCCTTCGGGCGTGACCCAGACGATGTTCTGGGTCGGATCCTTGATGTCGCAGGTCTTGCAGTGCACGCAGTTTTGCGCATTGATCTGCAGCTTGGGTGTACCGGCCTCTTCGCCAACGATCTCATACACGCCGGCTGGGCAATACCGTGTTTCCGGTGAACCGTAGCGCGCGAAGTTGACGCTCATTGCCACTTCCGGATGCTGTAACTGCAGGTGGCAGCGCTGATTTTCTTCATGGTTCGTGCTCGACAGGAACACCGATGACAAACGATCGAAGGTCAGCACGCCATCCGGTTTCGGATAATCGATCCTAGGTGCCTTGTTCTTGTCCAGCAGCTGGTCATAGTCATTGTGGTGACGCATGGTCCAGGGCGCTTTGCCACGGAACAGAAAGGTATCGATCGCACCGTAGGCCATACCGCCCCACAAACCCCACTTGAAGGCTGGACGAATATTGCGCACGCTGTGTAGTTCTTTCCACAGCCAAGTCTTCTTCAGCTTTTCCGGATACGCCGTCGCTTCGTTCTGCGGATTTTCATGGCCGAGCAGATCGAACACGGCATCGGCCGCCACCATGGCCGACTGCATGGCCATGTGAGTACCTTTGATCTTGGGTACGTTCAGGAAACCCGCCGTATCGCCTACCAGCAACCCACCAGGGAAGGTTAACTTGGGAAGCGACTGGAAACCACCCTCGGACAAGGCACGGGCACCGTAGGAAATACGACGGCCGCCTTCGAGATGTTTACGGATCGCAGGATGCGTCTTGTAGCGTTGAAACTCTTCGTAAGGCGATAGCCATGGGTTCTTATAGTCCAGGCCGACAACGAAGCCCACCGCCACCATGTTGTCTTCCAGGTGGTAGAGGAAAGAACCACCGTAGGTATCGGTTGGCAGCGGCCAACCGACCGTGTGAATGATCAGCCCCGGCTGATGTTGCTCGGGTGGCACCTCCCACAGTTCCTTGATACCAATACCGTAGGTTTGCGGATCGACGCCATCCCGCAGATTGAATTTCTTGAACAGTTCTTTACTGAGCGAGCCGCGGCAGCCCTCGGCAAAAATGGTCTGCTTGGCGTGAAGCTCCATACCAGGCTGATAATTACCCGTTTGCTCACCATCTTTACCAACACCCATATCACCGGTCGCGACCCCCTTGACCGAGCCGTCCTCGTTGTAGAGCACTTCGGCGGCCGCAAATCCCGGATAAATTTCCACGCCCAGCGCTTCGGCCTGTTCACCCAGCCAGCGACAAACCTTGCCCAGACTAACGATGTAGTTACCTTCGTTGTGCATCTGCGGTGGCGTCGGCAGCTTGCGCTCCCCCGTTTCCGTCAGGAACAGCAGGCGGTCTTCCTTAGCCTCCGTCAGCAACGGGGCGCCCATCTCGCGCCAATCCGGCAACAGTTCATTGAGCACGCGCGGTTCAATCACGGCACCCGACAGAATGTGAGCGCCGACTTCCGAGCCCTTTTCGATCAGACAAACGTTGAGCTCACGTCCCGCCGCTGCGGCGCGTTGTTTCAGACGAATCGCCGCCGTCAGACCGGCCGGCCCGGCGCCGACGATAACGACGTCATATTCCATCGATTCGCGATCAGTACGCATGGCGATCCTCAGAACAGCGATTCTTCAAGCGACAACACCGAAGCGCTGCCTTCCATAACTTCTGCTGCATAGGCAGCGACCTTGGGTAACTGGTGTGCGGCGAAGTAACGTGCAGTGGCCAGCTTGGCTTTGTAGAAATCATCGCTACTGCCACCATCCAAATGCTTCTGGGCGATCTGTGCGGCACGTGCCATTAGCCAACCACCGGTGACGACACCGGTCAGGAACAGATATGGCACTGCACCCGCCAAGGCAGCCTGTGGGTTGCTGTCATAGTTCGCCAGCAGCCACTGGGTGGCTTTTTCAAACTGAGCCAGCGCTGCACTCAGTTGCTGACCGATATCGGCCAGCTTGGCATCCTTCGACAGTTCACCGACGGTCGCGCGGATCTTGGCAGTCAGTGCCGCAGCGCCCACGCCGGTCTTACCGGCCTCGTCTTTATCCTTGGCCAGCTTACGACCGACCAGATCATTGGCCTGAATCGCCGTCGTGCCTTCGTAAATTGGGGTGATGCGCGAATCACGCATGTACTGGCAGGCACCAGTTTCTTCAATGAAACCCATACCGCCGTGCACCTGGATACCGGTCGAGGTAATTTCGACGCTGCTCTCGGTACACCAGCCCTTCACGACCGGCGTGAGGAAATCGACCATCGCCTGCGCTTCCTTAGCCTTGGCGGCATCCGGATTGTTGTGCGCATGATCCATCTGAGCGGCAACCCAGTAGGCCAGCGCGCGCATAGCTTCGGTACGCGACTTCATATCCATGAGCATGCGACGCACATCCGGGTGATGGATGATCGGCTTGGCCACACCGGACTTGTCACCAATCGGCGCGCCCTGAATACGTTCACGGGCGTATGCCAGCGCATGCTGATAGGCACGCTCCGAAACGCCAACACCTTCCAAGCCAACGTTCAGACGGGCATGGTTCATCATCGTGAACATGTAGCCGAGGCCTTTATTGGCTTCGCCGACCAGATAACCGATCGCGCCATCATTTTCACCGAACGACATAACGGCCGTCGCGCTACCGTGAATACCCATCTTGTGTTCGATCGAGGCACAGACCAGGTCGTTGCGTGCACCGAGGCTGCCATCTGCATTCACCAGATACTTCGGCGCCACGAACAGGGAAATACCCTTCACCCCCGGAGGCGCATCCGGCAAGCGTGC
>CALKUR010000117.1 GCA_937996725.1 uncultured Dechloromonas sp.
TGGCCTCTGCGCGAAGTGGTGCGAAAACACTTTTGTTAACACACAATATCGAGACCCTAGGGCAAATGTCCTGCAATCCGTCTATTGGCGGTATTGGAAAAGGACACCTGGTTAAAGAAGTTGATGCCCTGGGCGGCGCGATGGCTATCGCCACCGATGAGGCTGGTATCCAGTTCCGAATATTGAACGGTTCAAAAGGTCCTGCGGTTCGTGCAACACGAGCACAAGCAGACCGAGTTCTTTATCGGCAAGCTATTCGTACTAGGTTGGAAAATCAGAAAAACCTGTGGCTGTTTCAACAAGCTGTAGATGATTTGTTATTAGAGGGAGACCGGGTTTGTGGTGCAGTCACACAAACAGGGCTCACGTTTAAATCACGCAGCGTTGTTTTAACAGCCGGTACATTCCTTAATGGGCTTGTTCATGTTGGGTTGAACAACTATTCCGCGGGTCGCGCCGGGGATCCGTCTGCATCCAGTCTTGGATGTCGGCTAAAAGAAATGCGCTTACCCCAAGGGCGGCTTAAAACAGGGACCCCGCCACGAATAGACGGAAGAAGTATTAATTTCAATATTTTAGAAGAGCAGCCCGGTGATCTGGATCCGATTCCGGTGTTTTCTTATCTAGGCTCAGCATCAATGCACCCAAGACAAGTGCCTTGCTGGGTGACACATACAAATGAACGCACGCACGAAATCATTCGCGGTGGTTTAGATCGTTCGCCGATGTATAGCGGAGTCATTGAGGGCGTTGGCCCTAGATATTGTCCTTCGATTGAAGACAAGGTCCATCGGTTTGCCGATAAAAATTCTCATCAAGTATTTTTAGAGCCTGAAGGGCTAGATACTCACGAAATATACCCAAATGGTGTTTCGACAAGTTTGCCATTCGATGTTCAGCTTGAGTTGATTCGCTCGTTGAAAGGTTTAGAGCAGGCGCATATTGTTCGCCCAGGCTACGCGATTGAATATGATTACTTTGATCCGCGCGAACTAAAACAAAGTTTGGAGACAAAACTTATTTCGGGTTTGTTTTTTGCTGGTCAAATTAATGGGACAACAGGCTACGAAGAGGCTGCTGCGCAAGGTTTGCTGGCAGGCCTGAATGCCGCGCGTCATACCCGCGGTGAAGCGGCCTGGTGTCCTCGACGTGATGAGTCGTACCTGGGTGTGTTGGTTGACGACTTGATCACCCGTGGCGTGAGCGAACCGTACCGTATGTTCACCAGCCGCGCCGAATACCGCCTCAGCCTGCGTGAAGACAACGCCGACTTGCGTCTCACCGAGATTGGCCGCCAAATGGGCCTGGTTGACGATGTGCGCTGGGCGGCATTCTGCGCCAAACGTGACGCTATCGAGCTGGAATTGCAGAGATTACGCGGCCTACGTGTCAATCCAGTGAAAATTGCCAACGAACTGATTGAGCCCGCATTGGGCAAGCCGCTGGAACGCGAGACCACGGTCTTTGAACTCCTGCGGCGTCCGGACACCACTCACGCCGGCTTGCAGCAATTGGCAGAAAATGCCGGTCTGGCCGAAGCCGTGGCGCTGGCGCCGGAAGTCGTGGAACAGGTGGAGATCCAGGCCAAGTACCAAGGCTACATCGACCGCCAACGCGACGAAGTGGCGCGCCAGGCCGCCTATGAAACCCTCGCGTTGCCGGAGTCGCTGGATTACACCGAGGTGATCGGTCTGTCGCGCGAGGTCTGCCAGAAACTACAAACGCATCGGCCGCAAACGCTGGGTCAGGCCGCCCGCATTCAGGGCGTCACGCCTGCGGCCATGGGTCTGCTGCTGGTGCATCTCAAGCGCATCGGCGTGGCTCTGGGCGCGGTGCTGTGAGCGAGCGGGCGGGAGAAATGGCTCAGCTTTTGGCGGGTGCCGCCGAAATGGGCGTGCCGCTGAGCGAGGCGCAAGCCGGTAAGCTGCTGGATTACCTCGATCTGCTGCAAAAGTGGAACAAGGCCTATAACCTCACGGCGGTGCGCGAACGGCCGGCGATGTTGACGCAGCACCTGCTCGACTCGCTCTCGATCGTGCCACATCTGCCGCCGGGTGATCTGCTGGATGTAGGCAGCGGCGGTGGTTTGCCGGGGATTCCGCTGGCCATTTTGCAGCCCGAGCGCGCCATTACGCTGATCGACACGGTGGGCAAGAAAGTCGCCTTCCTGAAACAGGCAGCGATGACGCTGGGGCTCAAGAATCTCAACGCGGTCTCTGACCGGATCGAGAGTTGGGTGCCGCCGACCGCTCACGCGGGCGGTTTTGCGCTGATTACGGCGCGCGCTTACGCCACTTTGGCCACCTTGGTGGGGCAAACCCGGCGTCTTCTGGCAGAAAATGGGGGGTGGTATGCCATGAAAGGTGTCTTTCCGGACGCCGAGATGGCAGAATTACCCTCTGATGTCGCGGTCAAGGCGGTGATTCCGCTGCAAGTGCCCGATCTGGGTGCGGAACGGCATCTGGTGGTCATGGCGCTCACCACCGCGAATCCATGAATTAATTAGTAGCTTTAGTAAAGGCGCAGTATGCGTATTCTGGCGATTACCAATCAAAAGGGCGGTGTGGGTAAAACCACGTCGGCCGTGAACCTAAGCGCTGCGTTGGCCAAGCTGGGCAAGCGCGTGCTGCTCATCGACCTAGATCCGCAGGGCAACGCTACCACCGGCTGTGGCATCGTGAAAACCGATGCGTTGCCGACGGTTTACCAACTGTTGATTGGCGACACCACGCTGGGCGGTGCCATTGTTAAAACCGAGTTTGGTTTCGACATTCTGCCGGCCAACCGCGAGCTGGCCGGGGCCGAAATTGAACTGATCGAACTGGACGGCCGCGAGCAGCGCCTCAAGGATGCGTTGGTTACTGTGACCGACCAATATGATTACGTGCTGATTGATTGCCCGCCCGCCCTGAACATGTTGACGGTGAACGCGCTGGTGGCCTCGCAGTCGGTGATGATCCCGATGCAGTGTGAGTATTACGCACTGGAGGGTTTGTCGGATCTGGTCGAGACATTGCGCAAAGTGCGCGGTAACCTCAACCCGAATCTGGAAATCGAAGGTCTGCTACGTACGATGTACAACGCGCAGAACACGCTGACGCAACAGGTGTCGGACGAACTGATGAACCACTTTGGCGACAAGGTGTACGAAACGATTATTCCGCGCAATGTGCGCCTGGCCGAAGCGCCGTCGCACGGTAAGCCGGCCACGGCCTACGATGCATCCTCCAAGGGCGCGCAGGCTTATGTCGCACTGGCCGAAGAACTGCTGGCCCGCCACGGCAAAGCCACGGCGTAATCGAGAGCGAGAGGCGAAGTCATGAACGCAAAGAAACAAACGCGTGGCCTGGGTCGCGGCTTGGACGCGCTGCTCGGCGGTTCGAAGCCAGCCGCAGCGGATAAAGCACCGGTGGGTAAAGCCACCACCGCTTCGCCGGAAGTGCCGCGCACGCTGCCCGTTAAAGATCTACAGCCGGGCAAGTATCAGCCGCGGACGCGCATGGACGAAGCCAGTCTGAATGAGCTGGCATCGTCTATTGCTGCGCAAGGCCTGGTGCAACCGATCATCGTGCGGCCGCTGGGTGCGGGCGCAACGACGCCTTACGAAATCATCGCGGGTGAACGTCGCTGGCGCGCCTCGCAGATCGCCGGCCTCAAAGAGGTGCCGGTGCACGTGCACCACATCGCCGACGAAGCGGCGTTGGCCATGGCGCTCATCGAGAATATCCAGCGTGAAGACCTGAACCCGCTCGAAGAGGCGCAGGGCTTGCGCCGCCTGATCGATGAATTTCAGTTGACGCACCAGGAAGCGGCCGAAGCTGTGGGTCGTTCGCGCTCTGCCGCAACCAACCTGCTTCGTCTTCTGGAGCTGGCACCACCGGTGCAAGATCTATTGATGCACGGTCGCCTGGATATGGGCCATGCCCGCGCACTGTTGGCGCTGACCGGAAGCGACCAAATTGCTGTAGCGCAACAAGTTGTTTTGAAGAGTCTGTCGGTGCGTGAAACCGAAGAACTGGTACGCCGCCGTCAGAGCGCCAAACCCGCGCCCAAGGCCGTCGGCAAAGGCGCTGACGTGGCGAGCGCTGATGTTGCCCGGCTATCGGAGCGACTGGCGGATGCGCTGGGTGCCGAGGTATCGGTTTCGGCCAACAAGCGCGGCGCTGGCAAGATCACGATCCACTTTGACAGCCTCGATCAACTTGATGGGTTAATCGAGCGTTTTTCTGATTGACGGCCGCGAAAGCTGGTCGTATAGTTACGGCGTTTGAAGGCGCCTTGTTAGGCACAGCACACAACGCGATGAGGTAACGGTGTTTCGAGTATTACGCCTGCAACTGATCGCAATAATCATAGCTGTGTTACTGGCCGGGTTGCTTGTGGGAGGGCGTGGCAGCATTTCTGCCGCGATCGGAGGCGGGGCGGTTCTACTACCCAATTTTCTGTTCGCGCTGAGATTGATGGCAGCGTCGGCCAATCGCGCATCTGTGGCGACGGCCGGTCTGTTTATCGTCTACGAATTCCTCAAGCTGGCTTTCACACTGGTTTTGTTGGCGATTGCCATTGCGCTGTATGCGGACCTGAACTGGCCCAGTATGCTGCTCACTATGGCGATCACCTTGCAGGTCAATTTTTTAGCATTGGCGAAAAGAACCTGAGATGGCGACTGAAAACGTAGCGAACGCAGCGGCCCACAGCGGCCCGACCCAGGGTG
Source organism: uncultured Dechloromonas sp. (assembly GCA_937996725.1). Taxonomy (GTDB): domain Bacteria; phylum Pseudomonadota; class Gammaproteobacteria; order Burkholderiales; family Rhodocyclaceae; genus Fluviibacter. The sequence continues at coordinate 4,715 of CALKUR010000117.1, forward strand.
AATACATTGTTCACCATCTGACCCACCTGAATTCCACAGGTGAAGCGCAGAAATCGATCGTCGATTGGTCGGTGATCAACCTTGACTCATTCCTTTTCTCGACCGCGCTCGGTGTGATCGCCGTGCTGTTGCTGTGGTTCGTTGCTAGCCGCGCGACCGCCGGTGTGCCGGGTCGCCTGCAAGCCGCCATCGAAGTGCTGGTTGAAATGGTCGCCGATCAGGCGAAGGGCATCATTCATGATGCCAAGTCGCGCCTCTTCGTTGCACCGCTGGCGCTGACCGTGTTTGTCTGGATCTTCTTCATGAACGCCATGGATCTGCTGCCGCTCGACGTGCTGCCGAAGCTGTGGGCTGGTTACTACGAAGCCTCGGGCCACGACCCGCACCACGCTTACCTGCGCATTGTGCCGTCGGCTGACTTGAACATTACGCTGGCCATGGCGCTGGGTGTACTCACCGTTTGCTTGTACTACAACATCAAGATCAAGGGTATCGGCGGCTGGGTGCACGAGCTGTTTGCCGCACCGTTTGGCTCGCACCCGGTTCTGGCCCCGATCAACTTCCTGATGCAGATGATCGAATTCGCTGCTAAAACTATTTCGCACGGCATGCGGTTGTTCGGCAACATGTATGCAGGTGAGCTCGTGTTCATGCTGATCGCCCTGATGGGCGCGGCTTGGGCCGGAACGCATTCGCTGTCGGGTGGTCTGCTATTTGCGGGTCATGTGATTGCGGGTTCGATCTGGGCGATCTTCCACATCCTGATCATTACCCTGCAGGCATTCATCTTCATGATGCTGACGCTGGTGTATGTCGGTCAGGCTCACGAGTCGCACTAATCCTTTCTGTAGTACCTTTCGTTTTTCGTTTCTTTTTAACCACGCTGTTCTTATCCCTATCAAGGAGTCGTCATGGAACATATCCTCGGTCTAGTTGCTCTGGCTTCCGGCCTCATCATCGGTCTCGGTGCTATCGGTGCCTGTATCGGTATCGGCATCATGGGTTCGAAGTACCTCGAAGCTTCGGCACGTCAGCCTGAACTGATGAACGAACTGCAAACCAAGATGTTCCTGCTGGCCGGTCTGATCGATGCTGCATTCCTGATCGGTGTCGGTATCGCGATGATGTTCGCATTCGCAAACCCGTTCGTGCTGAAGTAATCCTGAACAACCTTTTTCAGGAGGGCTCGTAGCGTGAATCTAAACGCAACATTATTCGCCCAGCTCATCGTTTTCTTCATACTTGTATGGTTCTCGATGAAGTTCGTCTGGCCGCCGATCACGAAGGCGCTGGACGACCGTGCGAAAAAAATCGCTGACGGTCTGGCCGCAGCAGAACGTGGCAAGCATGAGTTAGAGCTCGCCAGCAAGCGTTCCGCTGAGGTTGTGCGTGAAGGCAAAGAAAAGTCGGCAGACGTCCTGGCAACCGCTGAAAAGCGCGCTGTCCAGATCATTGAAGATGCCAAGGCCCAGGCCAAGGTTGAAGCGGACCGTATCGTAACGGCTGCTCGTGCTGACGTCGAACAGGAAGTCGTTCGCGCCCGCGAACAGCTTCGTGATCAAGTCGCTGCGCTGGCTGTCGCGGGTGCTGAGAAGATTCTCCGTAAGGAAATCAACGCAGGCGCTCATGCAGATATCCTGGTTGCCATCAAGCAAGGTCTGTAACAAATGGCTGAATCCCTCACCGTAGCCCGTCCTTACGCCGAAGCGGTTTTCCGCCTCGGTCGTGAGTCAAGCAAGTTGGCCGACTGGAGTGGTTGGCTGGGTCGCCTGTCGCTGATTGCCAATGAATCGGCAATGCAGGACTGCTTCGGCAACCCGAAGCTGAGCTCCCGCCAAGTCACCGACCTGGTGGTGGGCGTGCTGGGGGTCGAAGCCCCGCAGGCGCTGTCACGTTTCATCGAGGTGCTTGCCGAAAACGGGCGCCTGGCCCTGCTTCCCGAAATTCAGTGTCTTTTCGAAGAACTGAAGTCGGTTGAAGAAGGTGTTAAGGAAGCGCACATTGTGAGCGCCTTCCCGATGGACGATGCCCAGGTTAAGCAGGTCATGCCTGTACTGGAACAGCATTTCTCTTCAAAGCTCAAGCCGCGCGTTACCGTGGATCCGTCGCTGATTGGCGGGATCAAGGTTGAAGTCGGTGACGAGGTGTTTGACGCCTCCGTGCGTGGCCAGCTCGACGCAATGGCTGTCGCGTTAAAGAACTAGGAGTTTTCTAAATGCAACTGAATCCTTCCGAGATCAGCGAGCTGATCAAGAGCAAGATTGAGAACCTGAACCTGGGTGCAGAAACCCGGACTCAGGGTACAGTCGTATCGGTTACTGACGGCATCTGCCGCGTTCACGGTCTGGAAGACGTGATGCAAGGCGAAATGCTCGAATTCCCGGGCGGCATCATGGGGATGGCCCTGAACCTCGAGCGCGACTCCGTCGGTGCCGTGGTCCTGGGTGAATACGAAAACATTTCGGAAGGCGACACCGTCAAGTGCACGGGCCGCATTCTGGAAGTGCCGGTGGGTCCGGAACTGAAGGGTCGTGTGGTTAACGCCCTGGGTCAGCCGATCGACGGCAAAGGTCCGCTGGGTAACAAGCTGACCGACAAGATTGAAAAAGTCGCACCGGGCGTGATCTGGCGTAAGTCGGTTTCGCAACCGCTGCAAACTGGTGTTAAGGCGATTGATGCCATGGTGCCGATCGGCCGTGGTCAGCGCGAGCTGATCATTGGTGACCGCCAGACCGGTAAGACCGCTGTTGCTGTTGACACCATCCTGAACCAAAAGGGTCAGGGCGTGACCTGTATTTACGTGGCAATCGGTCAGAAGGCTTCGACGATCGCCAACGTGGTGCGCACGCTTGAAGAGCACGGGGCGCTGGAATACACCATCGTCGTTGCAGCTACCGCTTCGGATCCGGCTGCTATGCAGTTCATCGCACCGTACGCCGGTTGCACGATGGGCGAATACTTCCGCGACATCGGTGAAGATGCCCTGATTATTTATGACGATCTGACCAAGCAAGCTTGGGCCTACCGTCAGATTTCGCTGCTGCTGCGTCGTCCGCCGGGCCGCGAAGCTTACCCGGGTGACGTGTTCTATCTGCACTCGCGTCTGCTGGAGCGTGCTGCTCGCGTAAGCGAAGAGTACGTTGAGAAGCTGACCGACGGTAAGGTCAAGGGCAAGACCGGTTCGCTGACCGCGCTGCCAGTGATCGAAACTCAGGCAGGTGACGTTTCGGCCTTCGTTCCGACCAACGTGATTTCGATTACCGATGGTCAGATCTTCCTGGAAACCGACCTCTTTAACGCAGGTATCCGTCCGGCCATTAACGCCGGTATCTCGGTGTCGCGCGTCGGTGGTGCGGCTCAGACCAAGATCATCAAGAAGCTGTCGGGCGGTATCCGTACTGACCTCGCCCAGTATCGTGAACTGGCTGCCTTCGCGCAGTTCGCTTCGGATCTGGACGATGCAACCCGTAACCAGCTGGAGCGCGGTCGCCGCGTTGTGGAAGTGTTGAAGCAGCCGCAATACGAGCCGCTGAGCATTTCGAAGCAAGCTGTGGTGCTCTACACGATCACCCGTGGCTATGCCGATGATGTTGAAGTGCCGCGCGTTCTGGAATTTACGCGTAGCCTGATCAGCGACATCGAACACAAGAACGCTGCCCTGATGCAAAAGATGGAGCAGACCAAAGATCTGGACGCTGATTCGGAGAAAGCACTCGTTGCTGCCATCGAAGCATTCAAGTCTGCTTGGGTTTGATCTAGGAGAGCGCCATGCCAAGCGGCAAGGAAATCCGTACTAAGATCAAAAGCGTAGAAAACACGCGGAAGATCACCAAAGCCATGGAGATGGTGGCGGCATCCAAAATGCGCAAAGCGCAGGAACGGATGCTCAAAGCCCGTCCTTATGGCGAAAAGATCCGCCGCGTTGCCGCGAACCTCTCGCATGCGCTGTCAGAGTACAAGCATCCGTTCCTCGAGAAGCGTGACCAGGTCAAAAAGGTCGGCATTATTCTCGTGACGTCGGATAAAGGTCTCTGCGGCGGCTTGAACACCAACGTACTCCGTCAACTCGTCAATAAAATGCGCGAGCTAGATGGCAAGAACGTTAAGGTTCAGGTCACAGCGATTGGCAGCAAAGGCCTCGCATTCCTCCAGCGCAACGGCGCAGAAATTGTGTCCGATGTCGTCGGCATGGGCGACAACCCGCACATTGATAGCCTTATCGGCCCGATCAAAGTGCAGATTGATGCCTTCCACGCCGGTGAGATCGACGAACTGCACATCGCTTACACACGCTTCGTGAACACGATGCGTCAGGAGCCGGTGGTTGAGCAACTGCTGCCGCTGTCGGGCGATGCAGTCGGTTCTGCCGAAACGAGCTGGGACTATGTCTACGAGCCGGATGCCAAGTCCGTGATCGATGATCTGCTGGTACGTTATCTCGAGGCGCTGGTTTACCAGTCCGTCGCCGAGAACATCGCATCAGAACAAAGTGCGCGGATGGTGGCCATGAAGGCTGCTTCCGATAATGCCAAAAACGTAATTGAAGAGCTGAAGCTGGTCTACAACAAGACCCGCCAGGCAGCGATTACGAAAGAGCTGTCCGAGATCGTCAGCGGCGCAGCAGCGGTTTGATTTTTTTAGATTAGGGATATAACGATGAGTCAAGGAACAGTCGTTCAGTGCATTGGTGCTGTGGTTGATATCCAGTTTCCGAAAGAGCACATGCCTAAAGTCTTCGAGGCCCTTAGCCTCGACGATAGCGCCAGCAACAGCTTGGTGGAATCGGGTCTGACTTTTGAAGTTCAACAACAGCTCGGTGACGGCATCGCCCGTACCATTGCGCTGGGTTCGACCGACGGCATCCGTCGCGGCATGAAGGTTAACGCTTCGGGCGCTCCAATCTCCATTCCGGTTGGCCACGGTACGCTGGGTCGTATCATGGACGTGCTGGGTCGTCCGATCGACGAAGCTGGCCCGATCGCTTGTGATGAGCGTCGTCCGATTCACCGCGAAGCTCCGGCGTTCGACGAACTGTCACCGTCGGTGGAACTGCTCGAAACAGGCATCAAGGTTATTGACCTGATCTGCCCGTTCGCTAAGGGCGGTAAAGTGGGTCTGTTCGGCGGCGCCGGTGTGGGCAAGACCGTGAACATGATGGAACTCATCAACAACATCGCCAAGCAGCACTCGGGTCTCTCGGTGTTTGCCGGCGTGGGTGAGCGTACCCGTGAAGGTAACGACTTCTATCATGAAATGAAGGACTCCAACGTTCTGGACAAGGTTGGCATGGTGTTCGGTCAGATGAACGAACCCCCGGGCAACCGTCTGCGCGTTGCGCTGACCGGTCTGACCATGGCCGAGCGTTTCCGTGACGAAGGCCGTGACATTCTGTTCTTCGTGGATAACATCTACCGTTACACCCTGGCCGGTACCGAAGTGTCCGCGCTGCTGGGTCGTATGCCTTCCGCCGTGGGCTACCAGCCAACACTGGCTGAAGAAATGGGCCGTCTGCAAGAGCGTATTACCTCGACCAAGACCGGTTCGATTACATCGATCCAGGCCGTTTACGTGCCTGCCGATGACTTGACCGACCCGTCGCCTGCCACCACCTTCCTGCACTTGGACTCGACCGTCGTTCTGTCGCGTGACATCGCCGCGCTGGGTATCTACCCGGCCGTGGATCCGCTCGACTCGACCTCGCGTCAGCTCGACCCGCACGTGGTGGGTGAAGAGCACTACCGCGTTGCCCGTGGTGTTCAGCAAACGCTGCAACGCTACAAAGAACTGCGTGACATCATCGCGATTCTGGGTATGGACGAACTGGCTCCGGACGACAAGCTCGCCGTTGCCCGTGCTCGTAAGATCCAGCGCTTCCTGTCGCAGCCGTTCCACGTGGCCGAAGTGTTCACCGGTTCGCCAGGTAAGTACGTTTCGCTCAAAGACACGATCAAGGGCTTCAAGATGATCGTTGAAGGTGAGCTGGATCATCTGCCGGAGCAGGCTTTCTACATGGTGGGTTCGATCGAAGAAGCCATCGAGAAGGCTAAGACCCTGCAGTAATCCACAGTTCCATCCCCCCGCCGCGTTGCAAGACGCGGCGGATCAGGAGCAAATATGGCATTAAGAATTCATGTAGACGTCGTCAGCGCCGAAGAGAAAATTTTCTCGGGTGAAGCTGATCACGTAGTTCTGCCGGGTGAATCTGGCGAACTGGGCATCTGGCCACGCCACACGCCGCTGCTGACGCGCATCCGTCCGGGTGCCGTACGCATCAAACTGCCGGAAGGTGGCGAGGAATTCGTCTACGTTTCCGGTGGCATGCTGGAAGTGCAACCGACCATGGTCACCGTGCTGGCAGATACTGCCATCCGAGCCCATGATCTGGACGAGGCCCGTGCGCTGCAGGCCAAGAAGGCTGCGGAAGAAGCACTGCAGAACCGTAGCACTGATATGGACTACGCCAAGGCCGAAGCCGAACTGGCGGACTCCATTGGCCAGCTGGCTGCCATCAAGAAGCTGCGCTCGGTCAAGTAAGTCGTTACAGTAATACCAAAAGCAAAGGCCACCTTCGGGTGGCCTTTGTCATGTATGTGAAGCACTAAACTCTAGCGACCGAGGCGCTCTACCCGCTGCTGTAAGCGTGCCACATCATTGCGCAGCGTATCTACCTCAGTCATGAAGTGCGTTACCTGATCGTTGGGCACGATGACTGAGTGACCTTCAGCCACGTGTTCCGTGAACTGATCCTTCAAGCGGCTGACAAGCTGCTCCGCGCCCTGCTTCAGACTGGTGAATAACCCCATAGCCCGATGGGCGGCGATGTCACCAATCTTGCTTGCCAGGAAGGCTTCAGGGTCTGGGCGAATGTTATCCACTACATCATTCACGGCATTGGCCAGATCGATATTGCCGCGGATTTTCGCGGCTTTAATCATGCCGTGACGGCCATGGCTAATAAAGCGTGAGGCGGCGTCTGCGGGTAGATCGATCGACAGGGTTGGCTCATCATCGCCAAAAGCCTCGTGCGCAGCCAATAAGCCATTGGACTCGACTGTATAACGAACGACAGGCTTATCTGCCAGGGTAATACGCACCGTTGCCCCAGCAAACGCGGATAGCCGCTTCATCGCCCAAGCGTCATCACTGAGTGCGCGGTTGATGACCGGTAGAGACAGGCTATTCAGCACGATGGGTGTCCGTTAGAACTTTTCGCCGACATGCAGCGCCACGATTCCACCGGTTAGGTTGTGGTACTGCACACGATCAAAGCCTACGCCTTCCATCATCTGCTTGAGGGTTTCCTGATCCGGGTGCATGCGGATCGACTCGGCTAGATAACGGTAGCTATCGGCATCATTGGCAACGACTTTGCCAACCCGCGGCAGGACCTGGAAAGAGTAGAAGTCATAAACCGGGGCCAGCAACGGCGTCACTTTGGAAAACTCCAAGACCATCAGCTTGCCGCCGGGTTTGATGACGCGGCGCATCTCGGCCAGCGCCCCATCCTTATGCGTCATATTGCGCAGACCAAAAGCGACCGTGACGATGTCGAAGTAACCATCCGGAAACGGCAGCTTCTCTGCGTCACACTGGGCAGTGCGCACAATGGTGCCATTATTCAACAAGCGATCGCGACCACAAGTGAGCATGGCATTGTTGATGTCGGTCAGCCAGACTTCGCCACTAGCCCCTACCTTCTTGCTAAAGGCTTTGGCTAGGTCGCCGGTGCCACCTGCGATATCAAGCACACGCATACCCGGTTTAATGCCGCTGCGTGCAATGGTAAAGATCTTCCATAGGCGGTGCAGACCACCCGACATCAGATCGTTCATAACGTCGTATTTGGTCGCGACCGAATCAAAGACCTGACGTACGCGGCCTGCCTTTTCACGCTCATCAACGGTTTCATAACCGAAGTGCGTGGTCTGGGATGAATGTTTTTCTTGTTGAGTCACGTTATGCCTTGCGCGTATGACCGGCCGCTTGAAGCCGCTGTAAATAAGTTTGCCAGAGTGCCTGATGCTGGGTGGCGAATTCGTGGAGGATGTCCCAAGAGTATAGACCGCTGTCGTGGCCATCCGAAAATATCAGTTTCACGGCGTAGTTACCAACAGGCTCGACACCTGTGATGGATACGTTTTCCTTGCCGATTTGCAGGACCTCGTTGCCCTGTCCGTGACCACGAACTTCCGCCGAGGGCGAATAGACGCGGAGGAATTCGGCGGTGAGCGCTATAACGCCCAGATCCGGATAGGTCAGGACCAAGGTTTGGCCGCCGGAGCGTAGCCGCAGCTCGTCCGGTACGGGGGTGTTGTTCTGCAGGCCAGCCATTATTCCTTGGCTTTGGCTGCTTTCTTCGCAGCCGGCTTTTTAGCCGCTGCTTTTTTAGCAGGGGCCTTCTTAGCGGCAGGTTTTTTTGCGGCGGCCTTCTTCACAGGTTCGGCGGTATCACCGTCGGCCTTGGCTTTAGCGGGCGTTTTCTTCTCAGGGCGCGGTTCGAATTCGAAGCCGACTTTTCCGTCTTTGCCTAAGGCCAGGAAGGCTGAGAATTTGCGGCGGGTACGTGCCGAGACAAATTCTTTGAGCAGGTCTGTTTTACCGCTAGTGAGCAGCTTCGACATTTGCTCGGTATCGATCGGCTGCTGGAGAATGATCTGGCCAGAGCGGAAGGTACAACTCTTCTCCGGGCCGACCGATTTTTCGCAGACGTAGGATGTGACGTACGGGTAAACGTTGGCGGCGCACTTGGGGCATTTGCCAACGCTGGCCACACCGGAGAAATCCACGGGCTCCGTGGATGCATCATCGGATTGACCAAAGTCGAACGCCGGTTGATGCTCGTCGTTGAGTTTGATCAGCGCGGCGAACGGGCGCCCCATCTTATTGCGGAAGCCGTTGAGCGGGCCAACCTGGCGCTCTTTGATGAGTGTCTCGATTTCAGCCGGTTCAAACTGGCGGCCGGCGACGGTTTTCCAAAGGCCATAATCGCAGCTGCCGCACTGGAATTTTTTGTAGGTTTCTTTGATGACGCCACCGCACTTGGGGCACGGCGTGGTCAAGGTACCGAAGTCACCGGGGATGGTGTCGTGTTCGTAGTTCTTCGCCTTGGCAACCATGTCTTCAGTCATCTGGGCGATCTCGGCCATGAACTGTTTGCGCGAGAGTTCGCCGCGCTCCATGCTGCCGAGTTTGGATTCCCATTCACCGGTGAGTTCTGGCGAGGTCAGTGCCGTGACACCCAGGCCGTTGAGCAGGGTCATCAGGTTAAAGGCCTTGGCCATGGGAATCAGTTCGCGGCCTTCGCGCAGCAGATACTGCTCGGTGAGCAGCCCTTCAATGATTTGGGCGCGGGTGGCTGGCGTGCCTAGGCCACGACCAGCCATGGCGGCACGAAGCTCGTCATCGTCAATGCGCTTACCGGCGCTTTCCATGGCGGAGAGCAGCGTGGCTTCGGAGTAGCGTGCCGGCGGCCGGGTAGCCGAGGCTTTGATCCGCACGTCCTCAGTCTTCACCGATTCACCATCGGTAACGGCCGGCAGGTTGGTTTCTTCGTCACTCTCTTCTTTACCGTACACGGTGAGCCAGCCCTTCTTAACCAGAACTTTGCCCTCGGTCTTGAAGGGGTGCTTGCCCACGCGGGTGATGCGGGTGGTGACCAGATATTCAGCCGCTGGATAAAAGACGGAGAGGAAACGGCGCACGACGAAGTCGTAGAGCTTGGCTTCGACTTCCGAGAGGCTCTTGGGCACTGTGCCAGTCGGGATGATGGCGAAGTGATCCGAGATCTTGGTGTTATTGAAGATGCGCTTGTTGGGTTTGACCCAGCCTTCTTTCACGATTTCGTTGGCGAAGGGGGCGTACAGATCCGGCAGGCCGGCCAGCACGTTGTGCACGGTGGGTAGATAATCTTCCGGTAGGGCACGCGAATCAGTTCGCGGATAGGTCAGAACTTTGTGCTTTTCATAGAGCGCCTGAGCGATCGACAGCGTGGTTTTGGCCGAAAAGCCAAAACGCGTGTTCGCTTCACGTTGTAAGCTCGTTAGGTCAAATAGCAGGGGAGATAGCCGATTTTCCGGTTTTGCGGTGTCGGTGACGATACCGGGTTTGCCCAGGCATTCGCCCCGGATCGATTCGGCGGATTGTTCTTGCCACAGACGCTCGGCGCGGGCGTGTTCGTCCTCGCCTTTTTTGAAGCCTTCATCGAACCAGCGGCCAGTATATGTACCGCCGGCGGCCTCGAATTCGCCTTCGACTTCCCAGTAGTTACGGGGCACAAAGGCGCGGATTTCCTTTTCGCGCTCGACGACCAGCGACAGGGTCGGCGTCTGCACGCGGCCGACGGTGGTGAGGTGAAAGCCGCCGGTCTTGGAGTTAAACGCCGTCATGGCGCGCGTGCCGTTGATGCCGACCAGCCAGTCGGATTCCGAACGGCAGACGGCGGCATCGCCCAGGCCCTGCATCTCTGCCCCATCGCGCAGGTGCGAGAAACCATTCTGGATGGCGTCCTTGGTCATCGATTGCAGCCACAGCCGCTGGACGGGCACTTTGGCCTTAGCGTACTGGGCAATGTAATTAAAGATGAGCTCGCCCTCGCGGCCCGCGTCACAGGCGTTGATCAGGCCGTCGATATCCTTGCGGCGGAGCAGCTTCTGCAGCACTTTCAGGCGTGGGGCCGATTTCTCGATGGGCTGCAGATCAAAATGCGGTGGGATCACCGGCAGATGGGCAAACGTCCATTTACCGCGTTTGACTTCAAATTCTTCCGGGCAGATCAGCGCCAGCAGGTGACCCACGGCCGACGAGAGGACGTAATCGTCGCTTTCGTAATAGTCGTCATGCTTGGTAAAGCCGCCGAGCGCTTTGGATATATCCAGAGCGACTGAAGGTTTCTCGGCAATGATCAGCTTTTTTCCCATGGGGTGAGGTCTCGTCCCAGAGGCGTGCGGGTCGGGCGGATGCCCGTGGCCGCTGCCCGGTATTCATAGTTGGCCAGTGCCCAAAGGCACCGTGTAACCGCCGCATCATAGGAGGGCTTGCCGGGATTGGCAAGCTGGCCTCCTTCAGGCAGTGATCAGTTGTTATTAGTTGTAGACGGGATTGTCTGCGTCGAGCAGGGTCTCGACGAGTAGGCAATCAATGGCCTGGTTACGGCTCCAGAGCACCATGAGCACGATAATTTTGAAGTGCTCGAGGCTCAGATCGTCCATGGCCATGGCGCGGTCGATGATTAGCTCGCGTAGATCTGCTGGTACGGCATTCTGCTGTTCCAGTGCCCACAGGTAGTTCAGGCAATCAGTACCCAGATGCTCGTATTCGCGGTCGGTATAGATGCGGATCGCATCAGCCGAAGGCGATGCTACGGAACGGTGGCGTTCACCCGAGAGACCGGCGAGCCAGCCAAAGGCTTCGTCGATTTCCTCGCGTTCAAAACCCGCCTCGATCAGACTTTCAGAGAGGGGGGCCGCATCCAGTTGGATGGTTTGTTGTTCGCTATTGCCAAGTTCTTCAAAGTGTTCGAATAGATAAACCAAAATATCGAGCATGGTGGCAACCTAAGCGTGGGTGAATCGATGTGCTTCGGGTTTCATTATGCACGAATTAATCGTTGATAACGTCCGCCGGGCAAATTTGTTACAACACCATCCAGATTCAGCTCGGTCAGCATGGCCAGTACTGCTTCCGCCGCCAATCCGCAGCGGCTGATGAGTTGGTCGAGGGTGGCAGGTTCGTGGCCCAGTGCCTTGAGTAGTGCCGCGTGTTCGGGTCGTAAGCCGCCGGTGTTGTCGGCCTGTGCGGTGGTGACGTTTGGTGCTGCCTGTGGGCGCAGCTCTTCAAGAATATCCTGTGCGCATTCCACCAGCTTGGCACCCTGTTTGATGAGCGCATGGCAACCCTTGTACTGGGGTGCGTGGATCGAACCGGGAATGGCGAAAATATCGCGGCCGAGTTCGCCCGCCAGGCGGGCAGTGATGAGTGAGCCGGAGGCGGGTGCGGCTTCGACCACCAGACAGGCCTGGCTCAAGCCGGCGATGAGGCGGTTGCGCCGCGGGAAATTGCCGGCGGCAGCCACGGTCCCTAATGGAAACTCGGAAACAATGCAGCCGTTACCGGTAATCACGTGCGCCAGTTTTTTGTTGCTGGCCGGGTAGACGCGGTCGATGCCGGTGCCAATGACGGCCACCGTGCCGCTACGCGTGTCGGAACGTAGCGCGCCCTCATGAGCGGCGGCATCAATGCCCAGTGCCAGGCCGCTAATTACACAGAAGCCGGCATCGGCCAGCGTTTTAGAAAAGGCGCGGGCATTCTCCACGCCCTGGGGTGTAGCGTTGCGGCTGCCGACCACGCCAATGGCCGGATGGTTTAGATACGCTGGATCGCCATTCACATAGAGCAGACTGGGCGGGTCAGACGATTCGAGCAAGCGTTGCGGATAGTCGCTGTCGGCCAAGGTGACGATGTGATGGCCGGGTTCGGCCAGCCAGGCGCGGGTTTGTTCAATCAGCGTTTGTTGCGCCTCTTGCTGGCAACCATCAAATAGCGATTGCGCCAGTTTGATGCCGATAATGCTGGCGACGGCGCTCAAGCCAGCATCAAAGACGGCCACGGGCGTGCCGAAGGCGCTGAGCAATTGTTGCTGCGTGCGTGGACCAACGCCGGCCGGTAGCGTGAGGTTGAGCCAGGCGTGGAGGTCGTCGTTAGGGTTTGCAGTGGAAGTGATACTCATGGTGAGTTCCTGATGTGGGTCGGCCGTACCTGATCGCCGATTTGAATCGGTTGTGTCGCAACCCGCAGGCGGACGATAGCGGCATCCGGATAGGCCGCGACGATGGTGCCGCTGCCAATGCGGTGGCCGGGCGTCTGGGTGCGGAGAATGCCGGGGTTGTCGTCGAGGACACTGACGCTGTTGTTGTCACGTGCCTCGACGGGTTGATCCAGTTTGCGACCGTAGGTGGTGACCGGTGGTCGCCAGAGAGAGACCGATCGGCCTTCCCGGAGGCCACCGCCGCAGCCGCCGGAAATGATCACTAGATCCAGCGAGGTCGATAGCGGATCGGCCAGCACATCGCTAGATGCCAGTGCGATCACTTTAATGTCGGCGGTTTCAGGGGTGGGTTCTGCTTTTGTCGGTGGCGAGGCTTCGCAGGCACCGGCCTCCCATTGTTTGGCTTCGCGTTCAGTCATCAGGCTGTCGCCGCGCGAGACTTCCTGGCGCACCGATTGCAGGCGTACCCAAGCCACCCCGGCTTCGTTCGGGTCGGCAATCTCTTCGTTTTCTGAAAGGCGTTGCAGCGTTCGGCCGCGGCCCACGGGTACGGCTAAAACACCGAGGGTGCGATCACCATCGCGTAAGCGCAGCCCTTGCCGAAAGAGTAAGACGTTGGTGTCGGGCGGTAGCCGATCCTGGCTGTCAGCCAGACGGATACGGATGATGCTGCCGCGATCCATGATGCGTTGCTGCGTGGTTGCCCCAGTGACCCGCCCCAAGTTGGCAAAGACCGCTTCCGGCACGATGAGCGGTAGGCCGAGGGTTTGGGCGAGGGCCAAAGACGATAGGCAAGCGGTGAGTACGCCGGTCCCACACAGGCGCATGAGTCGTGGCCGATTGAATTTAAGTCGCATCGCTATAATATGGGCTCATGAGGCACCGGAGATTGGTCGCCCGATAAGCATAAATCAATTTACACAGTCTGCAGCATTTGCGTGCGCAGCCCCCGCGACGAATCACCATGGCCCTACTACCGATTTTACGTTTTCCTGATGAACGGCTCCGTACCATCGCCAAGCCGGTGACGGTGTTTGATGCCGCCTTGCGTCAGCTAACGCAGGATATGGCCGAGACCATGTACGAAGCACCCGGCATTGGCTTGGCGGCAACGCAGGTGAACGTACACCAGCGCGTGGTGGTGATTGATGTGTCGGAAGACCAGAGCCAATTGCAGGTGTTTGTTAACCCGGTCATCGAGCAAGTGAACGGCATGCAGACCTATGAAGAAGGTTGCCTGTCGGTACCCGGCATTTACGATAAGGTTGATCGTCCCTCCGATGTGCGCGTGCGCTATCAGGATCTGACTGGCAAAGAGCATGTGCTGGAAACCGGCGATCTGCTGGCGATTTGTATTCAGCACGAGATCGATCACCTGAACGGAAAAGTGTTTGTCGATCATCTCTCGCAACTGAAGCAGACGCGGATCAAGAACAAACTGGCCAAGCAGTCTCGCCATAACGCGTGATGAACGCACCGAAAAAATTTCGGGTGGGTTTTGCCGGAACGCCGGCTTTTGCTCAAACGGCACTGCAGGCAATTCTCGATGCAGGCTTTGATGTCGTGGTTGCGCTGACGCAGCCGGATCGCCCTTCGGGTCGTGGGATGCAGCTCACCGCATCACCCGTCAAAACGCTGGCGTTGAGCCAAGGCATCCCGGTAGAGCAGCCCGTGTCGTTGCGCAACGACGAAGCACAAGCCATGCTGCGTGCGTACGATTTAGATGTACTGGTCGTTGTGGCCTACGGACTCATCTTGCCGCAGGCCGTGCTCGACATGCCACGAGCCGGTTGTTTGAATATCCATGCCTCATTGCTGCCGCGCTGGCGTGGTGCAGCGCCGATTCATCGTGCCATCGAGGCCGGTGATACCGAGACGGGTGTGTGCATCATGCAGATGGACGCGGGCCTGGATACCGGTGGTGTCGTGGATGAGGCGCGTTTGCCCATTCTGACGACTGAGAGCACCGCGCAATTACACGATCGTCTGGCAGCGTTGGGTGCGGAACGCATCGTTGCTGTTTTACAAAAGCTGGCTACTGGTGAAACGCTGGTCGCGAATGCGCAGCCCGAAGCAGGCGTGACTTATGCCCACAAACTGGAAAAGGCCGAGTCCCTGCTCGATGTGACGGCACCGGCCGCAGTGCTGGATCGTAAGGTCCGCGCTTACAACCCCTTTCCGGGGGCGGTGTTACAGGCGGGCGAGAAGCCGATCAAGATCTGGCAGGCCAGCCTGGTGGACGGTCACGGCGCACCGGGCAGTGTCTTGGTTTCTGATGCGTCTGGCGTGGTGATGGCCTGTGGTGACGGCGCGTTACGCCTAGAGGTGCTGCAGGCACCCGGCGGCAAACGTTTGCCCGCTGCCGATTTTTTGCGTGGTCACCCGCTGCCGGTTGGGACCTTACTGGCTTGAAAGTCGGTGCCGGGGCATTACCTAACCCAGTACGCTAAGTAATTCTTAAGCCCGATTGGTTTTAATGATCCCCGTGGCCGTGTTTTGCCCGAAGGAGTGATGATGAGTAACTGGTTCAAGACAACGATATTGTTTGCCGCGATTACGGCGCTCTTTATGATGATCGGCGCCTTGATCGGTGGTCGCGACGGCATGATGATGGCCCTCCTGATTGGCGGCGGTATGAATTTCTTTGCCTACTGGTTCTCGGACAAGATGGTGCTGCGTATGTATAACGCGCAGCCTATCGACGAAACTTCGTCGCCCTATCTCTTCAACATGGTGCGCGATCTAGCGTCGCGTGCCCAGTTGCCGATGCCGCGCGTGTATTTGATCGACGAAGCGCAACCGAATGCCTTTGCCACCGGCCGTAACCCAGAAAATGCGGCAGTAGCCGCAACGACTGGGATCGTCAGCCTGTTGAGCGAACGCGAGCTGCGTGGGGTGATGGCGCACGAGCTGGCCCACGTGAAGCATCGGGATATTCTGACGTCGACGATTGCGGCGACTCTAGCCGGTGCGATTTCAGCGCTCGCCAATTTCGCCATGTTCTTTGGTGGCCGTGATCAAGACGGTCGCCCGGCGAATGCCGTGGTGAGCATCATTGTGGCCATCATTGCCCCGCTGGCGGCCATGCTGATTCAGATGGCGATTTCACGCGCCCGAGAATTTGAAGCAGATCGTGGTGGTGCCGAGATCAGTGGCGATCCGCTGGCATTGGCCAGCGCCTTGGGGAAGATCGATGCCTATGCACGGGGTATTCCGTTTCCTACGGCCGAGGCGCATCCTGCCACGGCACAGATGATGATCATGAACCCGCTGGCCGGCGGTGCGATTGATAGTCTCTTTTCGACGCACCCGAAGACCGCAGAGCGTATTGCGCGTCTGGAGGCGATGACGCGCGGCTAGCGCGTGCTGGCTGGGTATTAAGGCAAATCCTTCAGCGCTTGCGTCACGATATAGGCAAGGCGTCGACCAGCCAGTGCCAATCGGGTTTGCGAGATCTCCCGGCCATTGAGCCAGTAATCCTGGCGGATAATAAATATGCCGGGCAGATCGGCATCGGGTAACAGCCCTGGGTAGACCTGATTACGGGCGATATTGAACGACTCTTCAATCCAGCCGAGCGGCGGCTGGGTGAGTTCGTTCTCGGTCACCAGCAAAGAATGTTGCAGCAGCCGGATCAATTCTTTATTAAAGCGAGTACTACCGGGGCGCGCTTGTCCGGGAAGCTCATCCCACCAACGATGCAGACTGATCGGGTCGGGGGGTTTTCTACCGGCATCAATGACCGTGACGAGGTTGCCGCCCGCATCTTGTTCGCCCGGCTGGCCGGGGGCGGCGCGGCTAGCGCAGTGCAGCGGTTGGTGTGCATCGGCGAGCAGATGGCTAACCCAGGCGAGTGCAATCGCGCGGTCGTGTGTCGATAGGGACGGATCGCTCAATAAACGGATCTGTGCATTGAGCGCCGGTTCGAGAAGCCCGTGCGGTTTTTGCCGGAAGGGCTGCGTCACGTCACGATCCGCAAAGTGCCAGCGGCGGGTGCTTTCGCCCGTCGCAGCCCGTCGCAACCATTCTCTAAGTGAAGCAGGCGGCGTGTCTGATGTCGAAGTATCGGATCGATCTTTGATTTGATCGGGCCAGAGGGCGGCAGCCATCCAGGCCGCTTCACCGGATTTATCGCGGGTGCCAGTAATGAGCTGCTGGCTTTGTAACAGGCGCTCGATGCGGGCGCGGGCGGGTTTATCCAATGCCGACCAGGCCACCGCCACGACCTCCTGATGACCCGTGCCATTCCATGCGTGTACCAGCGATGCGGGCAATGCCAGCAGGCAAATGAGTGACCGGAAAAAACGGGGAAATTTCATGCCGCGCGGGGGCCTTTTGTAGTGTTGTAAACATGCTACACTCAAATCAATGATGAGTCGCCCAAATAGTCGGTCAAGCAGCCGATCAGAGCCTAGTAGCCGGACGTCCCGCGCCCAGGGTAGCGCACGTCCATCGGGCTCGAATCGGCCAACGCGGGCACCGCAACCCCTACAACCCGACTCGCTGGCCTGGGCCATGAAAACGGCCGCCGATTGTGTGGTCGACGTGGTGGCGTTTGGGCGCAGCTTGACGGCCGTTCTGGCCAAACTGCGGCAACAGGATCTGCCAGCCAATGCTGTGCGAGCACAGGCGATTGATCTGACCTACGCGACGCTGCGACGTTATTGTCGTGGTGATGTGGAACTCTCGCTATTGCTCGATCGTCCGACGGCGGAAGATGAATTGCGGAGTCTTCTGCGGGTAGCGCTGTGCTGGTTAGAAATGCACCCGGAAAAATCACACGTCGGTGTGGATCAGGCGGTGGAGGCTGCGGCCACGCTCTCGGGCGGTCGCTATCGTGGTTTTGTGAATGCCATTTTGCGCCGCGCGTTGCGCGAGCGAGCACAACTTGATGCCGCGATTGCAAACGACGTTGAAGCGCAGTATCAGCATCCTGATTGGTGGTTGCAACGTTTAAAGACTGATTGGCCAACACAGTGGGAAAGCATCGTAGCTGCGGGTAACCGTAAGCCACCCATGGGCTTGCGCGTGAATTGTTTAAAGACCGATATGGCGACGTATCGGCAACAGCTATCAGCAGTAGGCGCGAACGCTGAAGCAGCGTTACTGGAAGACGCGCCAACGGCCGTGTTGCTAACCCAGCCCCAGCCCGCAGACAGCTTGCCGGGCTACGCAGCGGGTTGGGTATCCGTGCAAGATCTGGGCGCACAACAAGCTGCCCAATTGTTAAACGTACAGTCGGGTATGCGCGTGCTGGATGCTTGTGCGGCACCAGGCGGTAAGGCGGCGCACATACTCGAATGCGTCCCGATTGAATTGACGGCCGTTGAGGCGGATCGCGAACGTTGTACTGCACTGAAGCGTGCGTTAGATCCTGCGCGCTTCCCGGCAGACCGGACGATCAATGTGATTTGCGCCGATGCAACGCAAATAGATGCGGCCTGGGCCAAACGCCCTTTCGATGCCATCCTGCTGGATGCGCCGTGTTCTGGCTCCGGCGTGGCCGGTCGACACCCGGATGCGAAATGGTTACGCCGAGAAGATGATGTTTATGCCGTGTCGCGTACGCAGAAAAAATTACTAAATACGCTCTGGCCATTGTTGAAACCGGGTGGCCAGATGCTCTATGGCACCTGTTCGGTCTTCGCGCAGGAAAACACGCAGCAAATAGCCGCCTTTCTCGGCCGTACGCCGGATGCGCGTTTGGTGCGAGAGATGCATCTGTTGCCGGATGCGCGGCATGATGGTTTTTACTACGCATTGTTGCAGAAGGTGCCGGCGTGAACCCGCAGATCAAGCGTAGGCTCTTCGGTTGGCTGCTAGCCGTATGCCTGAGCATGCCGAGCGTCTCTGCGCTGGCGGCGGGTGCCGAGGTTCGTCCACCCACAATTACCCAGACCGATGAGGCGGTTGTGCTCACGGGGAACTTTTCGCTCGTGCTGACACCGGCATTGATTGATGCAGTGGACCACGGTATTCCACTGGTCTTTCAGATGGAAGCCGAACTCAAGCGTTCGCGTTGGTACTGGATGGATGAAGTTGTGTATCGGGCCCGCGTCGATCGGCGCCTGACCTACAACGCCTTGGTACGCAATTACCGCGTAAGCGATGCCGCGAACGGTCGAAATTTTGTGAAGCTGGATGATGCCGTGGCCTATATCGCTCGCCCAGCTGAATGGCGCTTGCCGCAAGAGCAGGCTAAGACGGGTGATGCCATTGAAGTAGCTATCCGGTTCCGGTTGGACCCAGCGTTTCTACCGAAACCCTTTCAGGTGGTGTCCTTTGGCGACCGGGATTGGCGTATCGATAGCGACTGGCGCAGTTTTCGTATGACGGTGCCCGCTGTCGTCGGAGTGAAGTAATGCGCCTAGCCATGTTCATCATGACCCTGGTATCGGTGGCGCTGCTGTTCCTGCTGACGCAGGCGTCGGCCAATACCGATTTCTTTGCACGTCACTATTTTTGGTTAGTCGGTCTGAATGTGGCGCTGGGTTTGGCGATGGCAGCCGTGATTGGCGTGCAGCTGTATCGCCTTTGGCGCGATCATCGCGAACAGATTTTTGGCGCACGTTTAAAGTTTCGCCTAATGCTGATGTTGGCGCTGATGGCCCTAGTGCCAGGTGCGCTGATCTACGCAGTCTCGGTTCAGTTTGTGACGCGCAGTATCGAGAGCTGGTTTGATGTGCGCGTAGAACAAGCGCTAGAGGCGGGTTTGAGTCTCGGCCGCGATGCGCTGGAAGGCGTAACGGCGGGTCTTGTCGCAACAACGCGGGATGCATCGGTGGCGATTGCCCAGCGCGGCAATAACGCCGCGCCACAAGTGTTAGACAAGCTGAAAAAAGTGACGGGCGCGCAATCGACGGCGCTCCTGCAGATCGTGGGAAACCGTATTGTCGTACTTGGTTCGTCGGAACCACGTAGTGAACAGTTAGTGCCACCACTGCCAGCGCAGGTGGATGCCGCTCGTAAGGATGGCGCATTCTCTTCCATCGAAGCCGATGGCACCGGCCAGCCCATGCTGCGTGCGATGGTGATATTGCCGGGCGACGAGCGGCAGGCGCAGCCACGCTTGTTGGAGGTCAGCATGCCGATCCCGGCGAAGCTGGCGACTGATTCGGAAGCGGTGCAAACGGTGTATCGCGAATACCGTGAACTCGAGCTGGCGCGGGCGGGCTTGACCCGACTGTATGCCATCACGCTCACACTGACCTTATTGCTGGCACTTGCCGCGGCATTTGCTGCCGCTTTTATTCTGGCGCGACGGTTTACGGCACCGCTAACCATTCTGGCTGAAGGTACGCAGGCCGTGGCTGCGGGTGACCTGTCACCAAAGCAGATTGTGGTGAGCAATGACGAAATGGGGATATTGACCCAGTCCTTTAACCGCATGACCTATCAATTGCGTGAAGCACATACGGAAACTGAACGTCATCGCGCCGATCTCGAACGCGCCCGGGCTTATCTGCAGGAAGTTTTGGATAACCTGTCGGCAGGCGTTCTGGCGTTTGATCGTCGTTTCGTCCTTAAGGCAGTGAACGGTGCAGCACATACTCTGCTTAAGGAAGACTGGGTTGGGCTACTCTCGGAGCCACTGGAAGCCTGGCCACGCCAGGAACAGTTGGCGCGTACGATCCGCGATGGTTTCGCGCAGCATGGCGATGCGGATTGGCAGCTGGAGGTCGAGCGTGTACTGCCCGATGGCCGAAAACAGCAATTGATGGTGCATGGCTCAGAATTGCCTGAGCAATCAGGCGGTGGTTACGTGGTGGTCTTTGATGACATTACCGAGCTGATCCAGGCACAACGTGCGACGGCCTGGGGCGAAGTCGCTCGCCGTTTGGCCCATGAAATCAAGAACCCACTTACGCCGATCCAGCTGGCGGCTGAACGCCTGGAACACAAGCTGGCGGGGCAATTAAACGAACAGGATGCTGACATACTGCAACGATCGACGCGCACCATCGTCAATCAGGTACAAGCGATGAAGCATATGGTCGATAGCTTCCGTGACTACGCGCGGCTGCCGCCAGCAAAATTGGTAAAGCTGGATCTGAATGAGCTGCTGCGTGAACTTCTGGTGCTGTATGAAGCATCACTAACGCCGATTTGTGCGACGCTCGCCGCAGACCTCCCTCTGGTCAAAGGTGACCCAGCGCAGTTGCGCCAGATCATTCACAATTTGATTCGTAATGCGCAGGACGCGACCGAAGGTCGTGTTGATTTGCAGATCGACGTGGCCACACGTGTGGTCAATCAACATCAGGTTGAATTGGTGATTGGCGATTCGGGTCCGGGCTTCCCGACCGAAATCATGGCGAACGCCTTTGAGCCGTATGTGACGACCAAGCCGAAGGGTACCGGTCTGGGCTTGCCCATTGTGAAGAAAATTATCGAAGAGCATGGCGGCAAAATTTCGCTCGCCAATCGCCCGGAGGGTGGTGCGGAAATCCGTATCGTCCTGCTGGCAGCCAAAGCAGACGTAGCATTGAATAATCATGACACTGAGAAGTCGGTAGGAGCCTGATATGGCAGACATACTGGTAGTAGATGACGAAGTCGGTATTCGCGAGTTGCTCTCGGAAATTCTGGCGGATGAGGGCCACAGCGTGATGCTGGCCGAAAACGCTACGAAGGCACGCGAGTTGCGTGGGAGCCGACGGCCAGACCTCGTATTGCTTGATATCTGGATGCCCGATGCGGACGGGATATCGTTGCTGAAAGAATGGTCGTCGAGCGGCCTGCTGACGATGCCGGTAGTAATGATGTCCGGACACGGTACGATTGACACAGCAGTCGAAGCCACGCGCATTGGCGCTGTCGACTTCCTGGAAAAACCGATTGCCCTGCAGAAGTTGCTGGCGACCGTGAAGAAATGTCTGAAACCGGACGCGTCGACAACGCGTCAGCACTATGCAGTCGATTCGCTGTTGCAGATAGGGCTACTGAAAAAATTTGCACAGCGAATCGCCCAATCGGCCAAGCATTCACCGATTCTGTTTTTACGCGGCGCCCAGGGGCTGATCGCGGAAGTTGGTGCCCGAAGTTTGCTGGCGCCGCATGCCCCCTGGCTTAATCTGTCGTCGGAGAGCCGCGCCATTACGCAGGAGATGTTGGAGCAAAACGCCGGTGGCGTCCTCTTCCTGCCCGAGTTGTACGGTGCAGGTCGCATGGCGCAAATGAATCTAGCTTTCGTGTTGGAGCGACTCGCCAAATATCGTTTGACGCTGGTGGTGGCCAGCGCGCATACGGCCGAAGCGATTATCGAGAGTGGTGTTGATCCTGCATTAGTCGCGCGCCTGAGTGATGTCTGGGTTGGTCTGCCGTCGCTTTCGGAATCGGCCAACGATCTACCAGAACTGCTGCCCGCATTGCTGACCTTGCTCTGCGAACAAGGCAATACTCCACATCGTTACATGGCACCGGATGCGCTCAACGTATTGCGCCAGAAAGCCTGGCCAGGGGCCGATGGCGGTTGGAGCCTGTTGCTCGGCACGTTAAAGAATCTGGCGCTTAATGCGCTCGATGAAACGATCAGCCGACAGGATGTTGATGGCTTGCTGCAATCGGAAGACGTGTCGTCCGAAGAAGTGAGTTCGGATGAATCAGAGGGTTCTTTGTCCGCCTTCTATGCCATGCCGCTTAAAGAAGCGCGCGATGCCTTCGAGCGCATCTATCTTTCGCACCATATTGCGCGCAGTAACGGCAATATGACGCGCGTTGCCGAGCAGAGCGGCCTAGAGCGGACCCATCTGTATCGCAAGTTCAAACAACTCGGGATCACGCTGGATCGCAAAGATGGTTCCGGCAATGGCGGTGCCTGACACCGCCGCATCGTCCGATTAATTCAAATTTGTTGAGTGGAGTTTTTGTGAGTCGTCCCCGTAATGATCTGTTCCTCCGTGCCCTGTTAAAAGAGCCGACCGAAACCACGCCTGTATGGCTGATGCGCCAGGCCGGCCGGTATCTGCCGGAATATCGTGAGACACGTAAACGCGCCGGTAGCTTTCTGGGTCTGTGTAAGAACCCGGCCTATGCCTGCGAGGTGACCCTACAGCCATTGGCCCGTTACGATCTGGATGCGGCGATTCTGTTTTCGGACATTCTCACCGTGCCGGACGCGATGGGATTGGGTCTGTACTTCTCAGAGGGCGAAGGCCCCAAATTCGAACGCCCACTGCGCGACGAATGGGAAATCCGTAATCTGTGCGTGCCGGATCCGCATGACCAGTTGCGTTATGTGATCGATGCCGTTGCCGAGATTCGCAAAGCGCTGGATAACAGCGTGCCGTTGATCGGCTTCTCGGGCAGCCCATGGACGCTGGCCTGCTATATGGTGGAAGGTGGCGCGTCGGATGATTACGCACGCATCAAAACCATGCTCTACGATCGCCCGGATCTGATGCACAAGATTCTGGACGTGACCACCGAGTCGGTCATTCAGTATCTGAATGCGCAGATAGAAGCCGGTGCCCAAGCCGTGATGATTTTTGATTCCTGGGGCGGCACGCTGGCTGAAGCAGCCTTCCACGAATTCTCATTGAACTATATGAAGCGCATTGTGGCGGCGCTGCACAAAACCTGGAACGGCGAACGCATTCCATCGATCGTCTTCACCAAGGGCGGCGGTCTCTGGCTGGAAGCGCTGGCTAATACGGGCGCCGATGGTCTGGGTCTGGATTGGACCATCGACATCGGCAAGGCCCGTGCGCGCGTTGGTGATCGGGTTGCGCTTCAGGGCAACCTGGATCCGACGATCCTGCGTGCCGGGCCAGAAGCCGTGGCGCGCGAGGCAGAAAAAGTCCTGCGCAGCTTCGGCGCAGCCGATACCGGGCATGTCTTTAATCTGGGTCACGGCATCAATCAATTTACGCCGCCAGAGAATGTTTCGGTGCTGGTGGATACCGTGCATTCGGTCGGTCGCGCCATGCGCGCCGGCCGCTGATTTTGTCGGAAAACTCTCGCCGCCATGGCATCGGCATAAACTGAGCGCAAGGTAGCCCCGTGGCTGGTTTCACCCTGTCAAGACGCCCGACTTGGGTCGTTTACCCACAAAGTTATCCACAATGTGGAAAACCGGCTTTGTCTATGTTCAACAATGGGTTATGGCTCTGTGCGGAGAACGCCGGTCAGAAATATCCTCTAACAAGGGCTTGTTGGTGACGGCGCAGAATGCCCTTGTAAATCCGGCGCTTATGCGCCGTTTGCGCGTCGCGATTGATGCACCGTTGGCGGCCAGTTTTGACTATCTGGCACCGGCCGATGCCGCATCGGCCGACGTGGGCTATCGGGTGGTGGTGCCTTTTGGTAGCGGCCGTCGTGTGGGCCTAATTCTGGCCGTGCTGCCGTTGCTCGATGACAGCGATCCGTCCGCGCCGGATCCGGCAAAATTAAAACCCGCTGAAACCGTGTTGCGCGATTTACCACCGCTACCGCAAGATTGGATTGATCTCTGCTTGTTTGCAGCCAGCTATTATCAGGCCGCACCGGGTGAGGCACTGCTGCAAGCGATTCCGACGGGGTTACGTAAACCTGACCCGACGAAGCGCCGAGCGATTAAAGCCAACGAATCAGCATCGGCCACAGCGGTGACGCGCCCCGAACTCACCTGCGGCCAATCGGCGGTACTGTCAGATCTGTTGCCGCGATTGCAAGGATATTCCGCTAACTTGTTATTTGGCGTCACGGGCTCCGGTAAGACTGAAGTGTATTTGCGTTTGATCGAAGCCGCATTGGCAGCGAACCAGCAGGTGCTATTGCTGGTACCGGAAATTAATCTGACGCCCTTGCTCGAAGCACGAGTCACGGCACGTTTCCCGACTGTACCCGTCGTCAGCTTGCATAGCGAAGTGACCGAAGCGGCACGCGCGCGATACTTTGCTGGCGCATTGAGCGGTGAGGCGCGAATTGTCATTGGCACACGCTTAGCGGTCTTTACGCCAATGCCGGAGCTGGGTTTGATTATTGTCGATGAAGAGCATGACCCGGCCTACAAACAATTGGAAGGCATGCGCTATCACGCGCGCGATCTAGCGGTATGGCGCGCCCGGCAACGAGGCATTCCTATTGTGCTGGGTTCCGCAACGCCGTCGCCCGAAAGTTGGTCGAATGTGCAGAGTGGCCGTTACCAACGGTTGGATTTGCCAGAACGGGCGCATGCCGATGCCGTATTGCCAGCCGTCACCCTGCTCGATACACGCCGGCTCACGTTGGACGAAGGCATGTCGCAAGCCCTGCTCGATGAACTGGCACAGGGCCTCGCGGCGGGTGAACAAAGTTTGCTATTCATCAACCGACGCGGTTATGCACCCGTGCTGACTTGCACTGCCTGCGGTTGGGTTTCGAACTGTCGACGCTGCGCGGCGCATCGTGTGGTGCATCGGCTTGATCGTACGCTGCGTTGTCACCACTGCGGCGATACCTCGCCGATTCCGCGTCAGTGCCCGGATTGCGGCAATGCCGATTTGCGACCGCTGGGCCGAGGCACACAACGGATTGAAGAGGCCTTGCAGAAACATTTTCCGCAAGCGCGCATTCTGCGCGTCGATCGCGACGTTGCGACGACGCGCAAGCAATGGGAAGCACTGGAAGAACAGATCCGTTCACGCGATGTCGATATTCTCGTCGGCACGCAGATGCTGGCGAAAGGCCATGATTTCCCCGCACTGACACGTGTGTGCGTGGTCGGTGCCGATGCCGGGCTATTTGCCGCAGATTGGCGTGCGCCGGAGCGTTTGTTTGCACAGCTGATGCAGGTGGCCGGTCGCGCCGGTCGTGCGTCGCACCCGGGCCGCGTGATTGTGCAGACCGAGCATCCGGAGCATCCACTTTATCAATGCTTATTGCGCCACGATGTGCCAGCTTTCCTGGAGCTCGAACTGACTGAACGACAACGTGCAGGGTTTCCACCTTATGCCGCGCAGGCCATCGTCCGCGCCGAGGCGAAGCAACTAGACACGGTGTTGACGTTTCTTAAAGGTATCCGGACGTTGGTGCCTGCGGAGTCGCATCCGGAAGTGTTTATCTATGATCCGGTGCCCATGCGCATGGT
Organism: uncultured Dechloromonas sp.; assembly: GCA_937996725.1. Lineage (GTDB taxonomy): Bacteria > Pseudomonadota > Gammaproteobacteria > Burkholderiales > Rhodocyclaceae > Fluviibacter. The sequence continues at coordinate 30,526 of CALKUR010000117.1, forward strand.
CAAACTGGCAGGACGCGAGCGCGCCCAATTGCTCATCGAATCACCCAGCCGGATTGCGTTGCAGAATTTTCTGAATGACTGGTTGCCGCGTATCAGCGCAGGCCGTGGCATGACGCGTGGTGCGGCACCTGGTGGCGTGCGTTGGGGCGTGGAAGTCGATCCGCTGGAGTGTTAGAACAGGCGTGCCGCACCCCGTACACCGGAACTATCGCCGAATGCCGGTAGCAGTAACTTTGTCTGTAGCGGTGTGCCGGTCGGTAGGAACACATGTGCAGGTAATGCAGCCGTTAAGGCATCTATCAAACCGGGTCGTTGCGACACGCCACCACCCAGCACAATAGCCTCAGGGTCGCAGACATTGATGATGATGCCTAATGCACGGGCGAGGCGATGGGTATGTCGTGACAAGGCATCATTGGCAGCGCTATCGCCCGCATCCGTCATCGCCACGAGATCGCGACCATCGAGTGGCCGAGTATTACCTGTTGCTTGTTGGTAATCCGCAATCAGTGCAGGACCGGAGAGCCAGGCTTCAATACAGCCGTGCTTGCCGCAATAACAAAGTGGCCCGGGCATTTCATCATTGTGAGCAATCGGTAAAGGATTGTGCCCCCATTCGCCTGCCAAGCCATTGGGCCCCTGTAACACTTGGCCATGCACGAACCAGCCGCCGCCCACGCCGGTGCCGAGAATCACGGCAAAGACGGATTTGAATCCACGTGCAGCACCATCGGTGGCTTCTGAGAGCGCCAGACAATCGGCATCGTTCGAAAGACGCACGGGTCGCTGGAGAATGGTTTCCAAATCCTGATGCAGGGCTTGTCCATTAAGGCAGGTGGAATTGGCATTCCGTATCTTGCCGTCTATGGGGTTGGCGGATCCGGGGTGTCCGACACCGACAGCGGTACACGATTCATTGAGTGCTGATTCAGCGCGTTCCATCAGGGTCTGGATCGCTTGCAGCGTAGCCGCGTAATCGGCCTGAGGCGTGGCAAGACGTTCACGAAAACGGAAATTGCCTTGCGCATCGAGTACAGCGGCCTCGATCTTGGTGCCGCCGAGATCGACGCCGACATGCATATCAGCTGCTGTAGCTGGCGATGGCGTGGTTGTAAGCCGGGCAGATCGAATTGAAACTATGGATCGAGATATTCAGATTGCGCACGATGCCGTCCTGCAATCCATAGACTAGGCCGTGCACGGAAACTTCTTGGCCGCGTGCCCAAGCATCGTAAAGCACGGTCGATTGCGCCAGGTTGAGTGCCTGCTCGATAACGTTGAGTTCGCAGAGCCGGTTATGACGTTCGTCTTCCGGCGTTGCATCGAGGATGCCCTGATGTTTCTGGCGCACATCGTGTATATGACGCAGCCAGTTGTCGACGAGACCGATGCGTAGCCCATCGAGTGCCGCCTTGACGCCGGCGCAGCCGTAATGACCCACGACTAGAATGTGCTTGACGCGCAGCACCTGCACCGCGTACTGAACGACGGAAAGACAGTTGAGGTCGCTATGCACGACCACGTTGGCGATGTTCCTGTGCACGAAGACTTCGCCTGGCTGCAGACCCATAATCTGGTTGGCCGGCACGCGCGAATCCGAGCAACCGATCCACAGGTATTCAGGATTCTTAAGGTTGGCGAGCTGGCTGAAGAACTCAGGGTTCTCGTTTTGCATCTGTTCAGACCAGATGCGGTTCTGTTCGAAGAGCGGTTCAAGAATGTGCATGGCGTTAACTCGCTGTTCTTATTCAATATCGGGGTATGGGCGTATTATAAAGGAGGTGCAAAATTCGGGTAATCGGCCCTAAAGGAGCATGTCATGCTGGTTCGCTTTTCTTCGCAGGCTACCGCTAATTTATTGATGTTTGATGACGTTGCGCGGTCATTGCTCACGGTGATTGGTAAATCACCGACACAGCGTGGCGTGATTACGGTCGATGAGATGTCCACGGCGTTGACGCATCTGCACCAGTTGGTTGAGCATGAGAAACGTCTGAAGGAAGGACGGGAGCCGCGCGAAGAACGGCCGATTCCGGATGTGGGCATCGAGCCCCACGAGCTGATTGGGCTGTCGGTGCGTGCGCAGCCCTTTATTAAGACACTGGAGCAAGCACAGCGCGAGAAGAAAGAAATTACCTGGGAAGCACCGAAAGATTTTGCCAAATAAGCCGCCACGGCCCAGAAAAAAGCCACCTTGCGGTGGCTTTTTTGTCAGACGCACCAGGCTCAGAGTATGGGTGCTAACCAGCGTTTGGCTTCCTCTACTGATCGCCCGCAACGGCGTGCCCAATCTTCCAGTTGATCGGTATCGATTTTGCTGACGGCAAAGTATTTGGCTGCCGGGTGCGCCAGATAGAAGCCCGAGACCGATGCGGCTGGCCACATGGCACAGGATTCGGTGAGCGTCATGCCGGCCAGTTTAGGTACGTCCAGTAGATCGAATAGGCCGCGTTTGGCCAGGTGATCCGGACAGGCCGGATAACCCGGTGCTGGGCGGATGCCACGATAAGCTTCTTTGATCAATGCTGCGTTATCCAGCGTTTCGTCAGCCGCATAGCCCCAGTGCTTCATGCGCACTTGACGGTGCAGCCATTCAGCAAAGGCTTCGGCCAGGCGATCGGCCAGTGATTTGAGCATAATCGAACGGTAATCATCATGCGCTGCTTCAAAGCGCTTTAGATGCGCTTCAATGCCTTCGCCGCAGGAGACGGCAAAACCACCAATCCAGTCGGGCGTAGTGCCCGATGGTTTCTTCTCGGCGATAAAGTCGGCCAGGCACCAGTTGGGTTTACCTGCCGGCCGTTCCTGCTGCTGACGCAGGTTGTGCCAGATCATGCCGGTGTGCTGACGTGCTTCATCGGTGTAGATTTCGATGTCATCACCGACGCGGTTGGCCGGGAATAGGCCGAAGACGCCGCGTGGTTTCAGCCATTGTTCGGCGACCAATTGCTTGAGCATATCCTGCGCATCGGCATACACCTGGCGCGCAGTTTCGCCGACGACCTTGTCATCCAGAATGGCCGGGAAGGAACCCGTCAGATCCCAGGTCTGGAAAAATGGGCTCCAGTCGATATAAGGCACCAGCTCGGCCAGCGAAGGTTCGATCATCTGAACGCCGGTTTTTTGAGGGGCAACCGGTTGATAGCTCGCGTATTCACCCGTGAAACCATCAAACGCATTCGCTTGTGCGGTTTCAAGAGCAACCAGCGCCACGCCTTTCTTGTTGGCGTGCTGCTGCCGGACTTTTTCGTAGTCGGCGTTCAGTTCATCTTTGTAGGCTTGTACCTTGACAGCATCTGACGATAGCAGATTCGAGACAACGCCCACGGCACGCGAGGCATCCGGCACATAAACCACCGGGTGGGCGTAATTCGGTGCAATCTTGATGGCTGTGTGGGCGCGGCTGGTTGTTGCGCCACCGATCATCAGCGGCACATTGAAGCCCTGGCGGGTCATTTCGCTGGCGATGTGCGTCATCTCTTCCAGCGATGGTGTGATCAGACCGGAGAGGCCAATCACTTGCGCATCATGTTCACGTGCGGCTTTAAGGATCTGTTCGCAAGGCACCATGACGCCGAGGTCGACGACTTCATAGCCATTACAACCCAACACGACGGCGACAATATTTTTGCCGATGTCGTGTACGTCTCCTTTAACGGTAGCGATGACGAGCTTGCCCTTGGCGGCGGCACCGGTACGTGCTTTTTCTTCTTCGATGAACGGCACCAGATGGGCCACGGCCTGCTTCATGACGCGGGCAGACTTCACCACCTGTGGCAGGAACATTTTGCCGGCGCCAAATAGATCGCCGACCGTGTTCATGCCAGACATCAGTGGGCCTTCAATTACTGACAGCGGCGGTTGGCCTGCTGCGGCCAGTTCAGCGCGACACTCTTCGGTATCGGCCACGACGTATTCCGTAATGCCCTTCACCATGGCGTGGCTTAGGCGTTCTGCCACGGGCCAGTTGCGCCAGGCGAGATCTTCAACCTTTTCTTTGGCGCTGCCTTTGACGCTCTGGGCAAATTCCACCAGCGCATCACCGGCACCGGCGTGCTTATTCAGCACGACATCTTCAACCTTGGCGCGCAGCTCGGGTTCGATTTCGTCGTAAACACCCAGCTGGCCGGCGTTGACAATGCCCATGGTCATGCCGGCTTGAATGGCGTGATACAGGAAGACCGTGTGAATGGCCTCGCGAACCGGATCGTTGCCGCGGAACGAAAACGACACGTTGGAGACGCCGCCTGAGATGCTTGCGTGTGGCAGATGCGCCTTGATCCAACGCACGGCTTCAATAAAGTCGACGGCGTAGCCATCGTGCTCCGGAATGCCTGTCGCGATAGCGAAGATATTCGGGTCAAAGATGATGTCTTCCGCAGGAAAGCCATCGGCCACGAGCAACTTATAAGCGCGTTCGCAGATCTCGACTTTGCGCTGGAAGGTATCGGCCTGACCTTTTTCATCAAAGGCCATGACGATGACGGCCGCGCCGTACTGGCGAGCCAGGCGTGCTTGGCGCAGGAACTCGGCTTCGCCCTCTTTCATCGAGATGGAGTTAACGATGCCTTTGCCCTGGATGCATTTGAGGCCGGCTTCTATAACGGACCACTTCGACGAGTCGATCATGATCGGCACGCGCGAGATGTCCGGCTCCGAAGCGATCAGCTGCAGGAAGCGCACCATGGCCGCTTCCGAATCGAGCATCGCTTCATCCATGTTGATATCGATGACTTGGGCACCATTCTCGACCTGTTGGCGGGCAACGGCCAGCGCATCGTCGAAACGGTTTTCAAGAATCATCTTCGCAAAAGCACGGGAGCCGGTGACGTTGGTACGTTCGCCCACATTGACGAAGAAAGATTCGGGGCCGATTTCACAAGGCTCTAGGCCTGAGAGGCGCAGGCGGTGCGGCACGTTGGCCGGCTGGCGTGGTTTGACGTCGGCAACGGCATGAGCGATCGCGCGGATGTGATCCGGCGTGGTGCCGCAGCAACCGCCGACGATATTTACGAGGCCATGCACGGCCCATTCGCGGATATCTTCCGCCAGCATTTCTGGCGTTTCATCGTAACCGCCGAAGGCATTCGGTAAGCCCGCATTCGGGTGGGCCGAAATATAAGTCGGGCAAATACGCGACAGCGTTTCAACGTGTGGGCGTAGTTCTTTGGCGCCGAGCGCACAGTTGAGCCCCATGGAGATCGGGCGGGTATGCGCCAGGGAGGTCCAGAAGGCTTCAGCCGTTTGGCCAGAAAGGGTGCGACCCGAGGCGTCGGTAATGGTGCCGGAGATCATGACGGGCCAACGGCGGCCACGCGCGGTAAATACCTGTTCAACCGCCATCACGGCGGCCTTGGCGTTCAGCGTATCGAAGACGGTTTCGATGAGCAGCAGATCGGTGCCACCGTCGATGAGGCCATTGGTGGCTTCGACGTAGTTGGTGACCAGTTCGTCAAACGTCACGTTGCGGGCACCTGGATCGTTCACGTCTGGCGAAATCGACGCCGTGCGTGAGGTCGGCCCAATCACACCGGCGACTAGGCGTGGTTTCGCAGGATTCTGTGCGCTGTATTTGTCGCAGGCAGCGCGGGCAATCGCAGCGCCGGCCACGTTGAGTTCGTAGACGATGTCTTCGAGTTTGTAATCAGATTGCGACAGGCGCGTCGCGTTGAAGGTGTTGGTCTCGATGATGTCAGCACCGGCCGCCAGGTACTGCTCGTGAATACCCTGGATGATGTCCGGGCGGGTTAGCAGCAGGAGATCGTTGTTGCCCTTGAGATCATGTGCATGATTGGCAAATCGCTCACCCCGAAAGTCGGCTTCGGTCAGGCTGTGTCGCTGGATCATCGTGCCCATGGCACCGTCGAGTACGAGCACGCGCTCTTTCAGGTGGGAAAGAATTTCTTCGGTGCGATCGGGCTGGGGTTGAGGCTTGGGTGCGGTCATAACCAACGTCTTCTTGAAAAAACAAACCCGCCGGTCAGCGGGGCTGCAGCGGCGGGCGTTTGGTATCCCATCGCTTTAGCAGTATTTGTAAACGCGCCCGCAAGCTGAGGAGCTCAAATCGGCGCGTGGCAAGGTTGCCAAGCCCAAACAATACGGGGCGAACCGGTTTGCGTCAAGTAAATCAATGGCTTGGAGCGGCAAAAAAGCTTATGGTTAAAATGCTCCGCTATGGCACGCACCTGGTACCTGGTTCAAAGCAAACCCCGTAATGAAGCACGGGCGTTGGAGAACCTATTGCGCCAGGGGTATGAGACCTATTTGCCGTTGATTGAGGTCGAGCGTCTGCAACGTGGCAAGCTGCTCAAGAAGCTGGAACCCCTATTCCCACGTTATCTGTTTCTGCATCTGGAAGAAGGTAACGATAACTGGGGGCCGATCCGATCAACACTGGGTGTTGCTGGTATGGTGCGCTTCGGCCAGACTTATGCGGCTGTGCCGGATCCTGTGATTGACGCGATTCGTGAGCGGACTCAGGAAATCAGAGAAACACTTTTTGCAGCGGGCGATGCCGTTCAAGTCGTGGGCGGCCCTTTAGTCGGTCTGGAAGGTGTGTTTGAAATCGCCGATGGTGAGCAGCGCAGCTTTGTGCTACTTGAGTTCATGCAGAAACAACAGCGTGTCTCCGTCTCGACCGCCGATCTGCGGACGGCCAGTTACTAAGTACTTTGGGCGCGTCAGATCTATTTGGCTAAAAATTCGTGCGCTAGTTTGACCCAGTAGCTGATGCCAATCGCGGTAATGTCGTCATTGAAGTCGTAATGCGGGTTGTGCAGCGTGCAGCCGCCCTCGCCTGGGCCGTTGCCTAACCAGACATAGCAACCAGGCTTTTCCAGCAGCATGTAGGCGAAGTCTTCGGCACCCATCGATGGCAGTGCGTCTTTGATCACTTGATCCGGGCCCAGGATTTGGGTAGCAACATGCTGGCAGAAATGTGACTCATGGGCGCTATTGACCGTCGGCGGGTAGCGTTGGTCGTAGCGCACTTCAATCTGCGCGCCATAGGTTGCGGCAATACCGGTGCAGATTTCCTGAACACGAGTTTCAACGAGCTGCTGAACGTCGGGCTTAAAGGTCCGGATCGTGCCGCGAAGCACGGCGTCTTCGGGGATGACGTTCCAGGCATCGCCGGCATGGAACTGGGTGATCGAAATCACACCCGCCTCACAAGGGTGTAGGTTGCGCGAAATGACGGTCTGCAACGCCTGGATGACCTGTGTACCGACCAGAATGGTGTCGACGCCTTGGTGCGGCATGGCGGCATGGCAACCGTGACCCCGGATGAGAATTTCCAAGCCACAGGTACCAGCCATAACCGGTCCGGGCATGATGGCCATCTGGCCGACAGGTAGGCCGGGCCAGTTATGTAGGCCAAAAACCGCCTCGACTGGAAACTGCTGGAATAGCCCTTGCTCAATCATGACGCGCGCACCGCCTTCGCCTTCTTCCGCAGGCTGGAAGATCAGTACCACGGTACCGTCAAAATCGCGATGCTCGGCAAGATACCGCGCTGCACCGAGCAACATGGCCGTATGCCCATCATGGCCGCAGGCATGCATTCTGCCGCTATGGCGGGAGCGGTGCGGGAACTCGTTCAATTCTGGCATCGGCAGCGCATCCATGTCGGCACGCAAGCCAACCATGCGGCCGCTGCTGCCCTGGGTGCCCTTGATGACACCAACTACGCCGGTGCCAGCCAGACCACGGTGTACCTCGACTCCGGAGCTTTCCAGCGCCTGCGCAACGACGTCGGCCGTCCGGGCCTCTTCAAAGGCCAGTTCGGGGTGGGCATGAATATCGCGGCGGATGGCGGTGATATCGGCTAGGAAAGGGAGATCGAGCAATTTCATCATGCACCTGAGGCAAAGCCTCTGCGTAAAGGTTACGTCACCATTATGGCGCATTCCCCAGCTATACTGAACCCATCATGGAACTTGTTGTTATCAGCGGCCTCTCTGGCTCCGGTAAATCGATCGCTCTTGCTGTGCTCGAGGACGCGGGGTACTACTGCGTCGATAACCTCCCGGCCGATATGTTGCCGGTACTGGTGGGACACTTGCGTCAAGATGGATATACGCGCGTTGGCGTTGCGGTGGATGTGCGCAGCGGCCCCTCGCTCGAAGCCTTGCCTAAGGCTTTGGAAGATTTGCGCCGGGATGCACAGGTCAGCGTACTGTTCCTCGATGCGGATGATGAAACTCTGATTCAACGGTTCTCCGAGACGCGACGCGCGCACCCGCTTACCAGCGAAACGATGACGCTTGCCGAAGCTTTGCGGCATGAACGCGCCTTGCTTGAACCGGTAGCCGAGATGGGCCATCGTCTGGATAGCAGCCATTTGAAACCGGCGGTATTGCGCGCCTGGATTCGCGACTTTCTCAAGGTCGACAGTCAGGATGGCCTAACATTGGTGTTTGAGTCCTTCGGCTTTAAACATGGTGTCCCACGTGATGCAGATCTGATGTTTGACGTACGTTGTTTGCCGAACCCGCATTACGATCCGGTGCTACGTCCGTTGACCGGTAAAGACGTACCCGTTGCCGCGTTTCTGGAGGGCCAGCCAGACGCGATCCAGTTGCGCGAAGAGATCGCCCGCTTCGTGAAGACCTGGTTGCCGAAATATGGTCACGACAATCGTTCGTATCTGACTGTGGCGATTGGTTGTACTGGTGGACAACATCGTTCGGTGTGGATGACTGAATGGCTCGCCACCCAATTTGCCGACCGGCCGGATGTGTTGGTCCGTCACCGTGAACTGGTTCCTGCAGCGCCCGCTGACAACACTGCTGCGTCCCGGTGATGCGATCGTACTGCTGGCCGGCATTGCCGGTTGGTTGGTGTTGTCGATATCGCTCTGGCAGTCGGGTCCGGCATCGCAGGCCCAAGTGCGGCGCGATGGCATTCTAGTCGCTGCCTATGCGTTGAATGAAGATCGCACCGTGTCGATTGATGGCGCATTGGGCGCTACGGTGATTCGTATCGAGTCTGGCCGTGCTCGCGTCGTGAGCGACCCGGGGCCACGACAATACTGCGTCAAGCAAGGTTGGCTCAGCCGGCCAGGTGAAATGGCGCTGTGCGCACCGAACCATGTGAGCCTATCGTTGACCGGTGGTCCGCCCACTTATGAATCCATGGCGTATTAGAGACCAACCATGCGCCAACTCACACTGACACCGGATGATCACCGTATCGCACGCCTAACGGCCGCCGCTATTGCGATCGCCCTGGTGGAATCGGCGGTACCGAGCCCCTTGCCCGGTGTGAAGCCAGGGTTGGCCAACATCATTACGCTATTGGTGCTGTTGCGTTATGACTGGGCCACTGCCGCCTGGGTGACACTCCTACGCGTGTTCGCGGTCAGTTTATTGGTTGGCCAGTTTTTGGCCCCCGGCTTTGTGTTGTCGCTCGGTGGTGCGCTTGCATCCCTGGGCGTGCTTTACCTGCTACAACCTCTGGTGCGACAGATGCCGGCCTGGTTTGGCCCCGTCACACTATCGGTCTTGGCCGCCTTGGGGCATATGCTGACGCAGCTGTTGATCGTCCGACTCTGGCTGGTGCCCAGCCCTGGCGTGTGGGTGCTGGCACCCGTATTTATCGGCGCGGCGCTATTGTTTGGGGCGTTGAATGGCCTGGTCGTCGCCTGGCTTAGATCGTCTGATCCCGCTCAGCCATAAGCAGTTTGCGCCAGGGTGTGGGTAGCGCCAGCTCTTCGGCTTCGCTGAGCGGGTAGGCGTCCAGTTCACGGTGCCGATTGAGTTCGGTCGGCGCTGTGCGTACCACGTAGCGACTGACCTTGGCCTGCAGCTCGAAGTGCGTGAACTTGTGACGAATAGCCGTACCCGGTAATGCTACGGCGCTCGCCGGCAGACGCACGGAGTCAGCATCCGGCAGACTCAGGAGCCCACCCCAGATACCGCAGGCTTGACGACGTTCTAGCCACACAAGATTGTGATCGCGAATCAGCCAAACGTGCGCGGTGCGTACAGGTAGTTTTGTCTTGGCTTTACGATGCGGTAGTTCGCTCACCCGGTTGGTATTGAATGCCGTGCAGAAGCTTTGCATCGGGCACGCATCGCAGCGCGCTTTGCTCCGGGTGCAGCAGGTGGCACCCAGATCCATGAGGCCTTGCGTATACGCGGCAATGTCTTTTTTGGGGAGCAACGATTCGGCGAGCATCCAGAGGGACTTGTCGACGATCGTTGCGGTTGGTATGCCTTCGATGCCAAAGACACGACAGAAGACACGCTTCACGTTGCCGTCCAGAATGGCCGCGCGTTGCCCAAAGGAGAAGACGCTAATCGCTGCAGCGGTGGAGCGGCCGATACCGGGCAGCGTGGCGAGGGCTTCGGCATCTGTCGGGAATCGACCGTCGTGGTCCGATATGATCTTACGGGCGCAGGCATGCAGATTGCGCGCCCGTGCGTAGTAGCCTAGCCCCGCCCAGAGTGTTAGTACGTCTTCAAGCGGGGCCCTGGCCAGTGCGGCCACCGTTGGGAACGATGCGAGAAAGCGCGCGTAATACGGGATGACCGTTTGCACCTGCGTCTGCTGCAGCATAATTTCCGACAACCAGACTCGATAGGGGTCGTTGGTTTGTTGCCACGGCAGGTCATGACGGCCATGTTGCTTCTGCCAGCGCACGAGTGCGGCAGGAAATTTAGCTTCGGCGGCGGGTATGGTTTTGCCGGGAGGTGTCATGGGTCAAGGGCCGGATGGTCGCGGGGTAGCGGTATAATCAGCGCCCATCCTAACGCATGCTTGCCTGTCTGGCGTAATGCATCAAATCGCCGAATTTTCCCCGAACCATTCATGATCGCTAACCCGGAACCCTTTCCTTTCGAACAGGCTGAGCCGACCGGCGATGCCCAGCGCGATTTGCGCGTGGCATTGGGGCGTTTTCCGACGGGCGTGGCGGTGCTGACGGCGCTGGATGCCGATGGCCTGGCGATTGGATTGACCGTCAGCTCGTTTAACACAGTCTCGCTGGAACCGCCGCTGATTGTGTGGAGTTTACAGCTCACCTCACGTCATCTGGCCACGTTTGATACCACGTCGACTTACGCGGTGAACATTCTTTCGGCCGGTCAGGCGGATGTCTCTAATCTCTTTGCTTCATCGTTGGACCGGCCTTTTGATGCAGTAGCGTGGGCACCGGGTTTGAGTGGCGTGCCCTTGCTGGCAGGCTGTAGTGCTTGGTTCGAGGTCGATAACTTCCAGCAACTGGATGGCGGCGATCACCGTCTGTATATCGGCAAAGTGCGGCGTTTTGCCGCGGACCTGACACCTGCGCCGCTGGTCTTCCAGGATGGCGATTACCGAGCTCTTCGGAACGATTGATTGATATGGCGCACCGGAGGCTGCGGCTGTTTCTGGTGCTGGGCGATCAGCTACACCCGGATCCTCATCCGCTGTTGTCGCTGGCGAATCAGGACGATGATGTTCTGATGGTAGAAGCGCCCGATGAAGCAACCCACGTGTGGAGCCATAAGGCTAGAATCACGCTGTTCTTTTCGGCGATGCGCCATTTCGCTGACCGCTGGAGAACGCGTTGTCGTTTAACCTATCGCCGAATCGGTACCCATCCATTCAAGACGTTGACGGAAGCGCTGGATGATTTTGTCAGGCAGAACCCCGAAATAGAGCGTATCTGCCTGCTTGAGCCCGGCGATGCGCGGGTGACTGAAGCGCTCGTTATTTGTGGCGAACGAATTAATCGGCAAGTCGATTTTTATCCGGATCCCCATTTTTTGTGTAGCCGTGAGGATTTCGAGACCTGGGCCAATCGGGGTGCGCAAAATCTGCGAATGGAGTTTTTCTATCGCTGGATGCGGCGCCGAACCGGCATCTTGATGCAGGATGATCAGCCGGTCGGTGGGCAGTGGAACTTTGATGCTGAAAACCGTGCTGGATTTGGTGCGGGTGGGCCAGCAGCAGTGCCAATACCAAAACGCTTTGTGCCGGATGACATTACGCGCGGGGCGATGGCGGATGTTGAAACGTTTTTTCCGCAACATCCCGGAATGCTCGCGGATTTTGCGTGGCCGGTGACGGCTCAGGAAGCGAATCTCGCCCTCGCTGATTTTATCGAGCACCGCCTCGCATCCTTCGGGCAATGGCAGGACGCGATGTGGCGGGACGAGCCTTTTCTCTGGCATTCGCTGATTTCTGCCGCGCTGAATCTCAAATTATTGGATCCACGCGATGTGATGGCAGCGGCGGAGACCGCTTTATTGAAAGGCTTGGCGCCACTGGCCGCCGTTGAAGGTTTTATTCGCCAGATTCTGGGCTGGCGCGAGTTCGTGCGGGGTATTTACTGGCGGCATGCCGCTGCATGGCCATCGACGAATGCACTCAATGCGAAAGAACCACTCCCGCGGTGGTACTGGAGTGGGCAAACCAAGGCAGCCTGCCTGAATGCGGCGATTTCACAGACCCTGAAATATGGTTATGCCCATCACATCCAACGATTGATGGTGACCGGTAACTTCGCACTATTAGCAGGCCTGAATCCTCGAGAGGTTGCTGACTGGTATCTGGCAGTCTATGTGGACGCTGTGGCCTGGGTAGAAGAGCCCAATACGCTGGGCATGGCTTTATTTGCGCTGGGCGGTCGAATGACCAGCAAGCCTTATATCGCTTCGGGTGCGTACATCAAGCGCATGAGTAACTACTGTAAGCACTGCGCTTATCGACCGGAGCTGAGAACCGGTGCGCAGGCTTGCCCGTTCACCACGCTCTACTGGGACTTCCTGATGCGTCATGACCAGATGCTCCGGTCGAACCCGCGTATGGCGTTGGCCTATAAAAACCTCGACCGGATGGATGCGCAGGAGCAGGAAGCGATTCGCGATTGGGCGGCGGTGCGTCTGACGCAAATTGAATCGTTGTAGGACTATTGAGCTGGGTTGGTGACGTTGATTATCGGTGTAACGTCAAAACCCAATTTGACGGCTTTTTGTTTTAAACGATCCACGATCTCTTGATCGAGCGCCGGTGTTCTGGCGAGAATCCATAGATAGCCTCGGCTCGGTGCGCCGACCATCACCCAGCGATACTCCGGATCCAGATCGATAATCCAATAATCGCCCCACACAACGGGTAGCCATGCCATCCAGTCCGGCGCAAAGCGGACCCGCAACTGCCCTGGGTGTCGGAGGTCGGGAATTTCGGCGATACCGCGGGCGCTGATTTGAGCGCTTTCGGTGCGACAACTATTGACGACATCAATTCGGTCATCGCTTCTGAGCGTGTATGTCGCGGTGATGTTATCGATACAGTTTCGTTCAAACCACATGGGTAGGCGTGCGATTTCGTACCAACGGCCGCTGTACTTCTGAAGGTCGACGTTTTGTACCGTTGGCAGGTTCTCAGCCGCTTCTGCCCGAGTCAAGGCAGGCAGGCAGGCTGCAACAGCGAGCGAGAATGCCAACAAAGACTGCCAGCCAAATCGTGAACGACATACCATCATGGGGTATCCCTATATAAAAGAGGGTTAACTTAAGCTTCCGGTAATAACCATCCGGCAAAATCTAGAAAATTCTGGAGATGATTATGCATCGAACCCAATTTTTTCGTCTGTTTCGTTTTTCGACGCTAGCCTTGCTGCTCGGCGCATCGAGTTTTTGTCAGGCCGAGACGCCACAGACTTTTTTAGAAGAATACCGTCAAGCCGCGAAGGCGCAAAACCCCGGGTTCAAAGGGTTTTCTGCCGCTGCTGGCGAGAGCTTCTACAAAAATAAGCATGGCGGAGAGTGGAGTTGTGCGAGCTGCCATACGGATAACCCTACGGCGACCGGTAAGCATATCGTCACGGGCAAGCTGATCCAGCCCATCTCGCCGAATGGCAACTCGGAGCGTTTTAGCGATGCTGCCAAGGTCAATAAATGGTTTAAACGTAACTGTAATGATGTCCTCAAACGCGAGTGCACAGCGGAAGAAAAAGGGAATGTGCTGACTTATCTGATGGCGGTGAAATGATGAAAGCAAACCTGGCAATGAAGCGGGCAATTAAAACTATTGGATGGGTCATGGTTTTGGGATGCCTCTCGGCAGAAAGGGTGGCGCATGCAGGCAGCCATCAGTACGGCCCTTATCCTGCAAAATACGCCGAAGAGTGCGGTAGTTGCCATGTGCCCTATCCGCCGCAGCGCATGACTGCGGCAGGGTGGGAAATACAAATGCGACACCTGAAACAGCACTATGGGTCGGATGCCAGCGTCGATGCCCCGACCCATCAGGCACTCTTGTCATACCTTGTTGCGAACGCCTCTCCGAAAGACAAGAGTGCGCCCGCCGATCCGACAGCGCGCATGACTAAGACCCGCTGGTTCGTCAAAGAGCATGGCACGACACCGCCCAAGGGGCAGAGTTTTAGCAACTGCGCTGCGTGCCACACGCAGGCAGAAAAGGGAGATTTCTCCGAGCGCACATTGAAAACACCAGCAGGGTGGAATCATGGAGACTAATACCGCGCGCATATCAGCTGATCTGTCCGAACATATCGATACAGGGCGTAGCCGTATTCTGGTTTGGGACATTCCTACTCGGTTGTTCCACTGGTCGCTTGTTGTCTGCTTCGTTATCGCCTATTTGACCAGCGAATCAGAACGCTGGCAGCTGTGGCATGTGACAGCCGGGTATACCTTTGGTGCGCTGTTGGTCTTTCGCCTAGTTTGGGGCGCAATCGGTAGCCGATATGCGCGTTTTAGTAATTTCGTTCGGGGCCCGAAACAGACGATGCGCTATCTCGGTAGCCTCCTGACACGCCACCCGCAGCACTATGTAGGCCATAACCCCGCAGGTGCATGGGCGATCGTGGGCATGATTGGGCTGGGGTTGCTTGTCGTATTCACGGGCTGGGCCAGCTTTAACGATTATGGCGACTGGTTCGGAGAACTGCACGAGGGGATCGTTAATGCGCTGATTGTGGTGATTGGTGTTCACATCGGTGGCGTTATCGTGTCGAGCTTCCTACATCACGAAAACTTGGTCCGATCCATGGTGAATGGCTACAAGCAGGGCAAGCTGATCGATGCTATACGTTATCCGCAATGGGTTGTCGGTGCCTTGCTCGTACTGGGCATGGGAACTTTTCTTTGGGCGCTGCTGACCAGCCGTTTGCCGGCGTTGCTGCCCTGAATCCGGGGTTCGGGCATACTGAACCCTGGATAGATTCAAGCCGCAGGAGAAGAAGGTGCGTATTCTGATCGTAGAAGATGATCCGATGCTGGGCGAAGGCCTGCAGACCGGTTTGCGTCAGGCTGGGTTTCAACCGGAATGGGTCAAAGACGGTGAGGCAGCTTGGCAGATTCTGCGTCACGAGCCTTTTAGCGCCGTAGTGCTGGATCTGGGCCTGCCCAAAATGGACGGCTTGGAAGTATTGAAGCGCGTTCGCGCAGAAGGGCAGAAGCTGCCAGTGCTGGTGCTGACGGCTCGCGATACTGCTAATGACGTGATTTCTGGGCTTGATTCCGGTGCCGATGATTACATGGTGAAGCCTTGTGATCTGGGCGAGCTCGGCGCTCGCTTGCGTGCACTGGTCCGTCGTGCGGCTGGTACCGCAGCGCCCATCATGCAGATAGGGGAGCTATCGCTGGATCCAGCCTCCCGCGCCGTGCGCTATCAAGGCCATGACGTTGAGCTGTCACCGCGAGAGTTCGATTTGTTGCACGAGCTGATGCTCAACGCCGGGAAAGTGCTGACGCGTGCGCAACTGGAGTCGAAAATTTATCCTTGGGGCGAGGAAGTCGAATCAAACGCACTAGAGGTTCATGTGCATCACTTGCGCCGCAAGACGAGTAGCGAAACCATTAAAACCGTCCGCGGCGTCGGCTATCTGATTCCTCGATGATTGCCGGGTTCTGGCGCCGAGATTCAGGCAGCTTACAGTTACAGCTGCTGGCCGGAACACTCGCCTTTGTGAGTGCC
This sequence comes from uncultured Dechloromonas sp., assembly GCA_937996725.1. Taxonomy (GTDB): domain Bacteria; phylum Pseudomonadota; class Gammaproteobacteria; order Burkholderiales; family Rhodocyclaceae; genus Fluviibacter. The sequence goes on from CALKUR010000117.1 coordinate 46,456, forward strand.
GTCTGGCTGGTGTTAAGTGTGGTCGCTTGGCGCGAAGCGGAATCGGAAGCGGAAGAGTTATTTGATGCCCACCTGGCACAGACAGCAGCCTTGCTCGTCGTTTTGAGCAGTGAGGAATCGAGCGACCTACCGGAAGAACTGCCGTCACATCGCTATGCCCGCAAGGTGGCGTTCCAGATCTGGTCGGATAAAGGCAAATTGTTGGCACGATCCACCACCGCGCCGCGCGAGCCGCTGACCGACCAAACCAGAGGCTTTTCGGATCGGCGAATCGATGGCCGATCTTGGCGCATCTATAGCAAACTGGACGAGCGGCACCACCACCGCATCCTGGTTGCGGAAAGTTACGAGGCGCGCAATGCCGTCGGTAGAGAGCTGGCTAAACACCTGCTGACGCCGCTGATTTTTGCGTTACCTTCCCTCGCGCTGGGATTGGTGCTGCTCATGCGGCAGCGTTTCAAGCCGCTCCATCGACTGGCCACTTCGATCGGCCAGCGGTCACCGGATCGACTAGACCCCATCGCCGAGACCGGTGTGCCCAATGAGATCCGGCCAATTATTGAACAGACTAATCGGTTACTACGGCGTGTCTCGGATTCGATTGAACAGGAAAGGCGTTTTACCGCGGATGCCGCGCATGAGATTCGCACGCCGCTCGCGGTGATCCGGACCTATGCCCAGGTCGCAGCGGCGGCAACGGAGCCCGAAGAGCGCTCTCGGGCGTTAAATTCCGTCGTGCAGGCCAGCGACCGTGCGACGCATCTGCTTGCACAGCTATTGACCATGGCGCGCCTCGATAACGATGCGCTGACACGCAACTTTGTGAACTGCGATCTGCGCAAGATCGCCGTCGACGTGATTGCCGAAATTACACCGCAAGCCCTCGATAAGAACGTCGAGGTTATGCTCGATGAGGGGCAAGTGGCTCGGGTCCAGGGAGAGCCAGCCTTACTGGCTGTGTTGTTGAGAAACCTGATTGACAATGCGATCCGCTACTCACCACCCGAAACTTTTGTGGCGGTGACGATCAAGTTGATCGATGGTCAGGTGAGGTTAACAGTCAGTGATCAGGGGCCGGGCATTCCTGAACACGAACGTGAACGGGTGCTTTCACGCTTCACCCGGCTTGGAGCGAGTGATGCGCCGGGTTCGGGGCTAGGGTTGTCGATCGCCCTGCGAATCGCACAGTTGCATGGCGCATCACTCGTACTGCAAGACGGTCCTGGTGAGTATGGATTAAGCGTATGCGCAAACTTCCGGGAAGTCGCCGAGCCGCTGTGATGAACCCAACCCTTAGGGGGCAAGCTGGCGCAACCGATGAAACAGATTCACTATGGCTACGGCGCTCAGCATGAGAATCATGGAACCGACGATGTCGCCAGCTGCCATTGCCGCCCAGAGACGGAACGCCTCGGCTTGTGAAGGGTCGCTATAGGCAATTTCGATGGGGTGGTACGCATAGATTATTTGATGTAGTGACGCTGAAAGCAGCCCTTGCGAAAAAACGATGGTTAGCAGGTCGCTAAAAGCGAGCTCGTCGAGATTGCCGCCGATGCGTCGCCACCAGCAAACAAGCGCCATCATGAGATAGGCAGAAAATGCCGAGACGGCTGCGACAATACAGATGTGAAAAAAGTTCATCGTCTCGACATGACCCATATAGCCAATGGTCGATAGGATCGAACCCAAAAACACACCCACAGCGCCACGAAAGCCGAAGATCAAGACGGACAACGTGCGGATGCCGGCCGGAAGAAAGATTAACGACACACCCAGCGCGTAATCGAAGGCCGTGAGCTGTGACTGAATCAGCCACATGGCGTACCAACCGATAAATCCGAAAAGAAACGGAGTTAGCGGGGCATTCATGATCGCTTCAAGGCGGTTTGGCTGATTCGACGACATGTGGGCCATTTTAAGCCATGTAAATGGCATTTTGCCGAAGCGTGCCCGCTCGATCGATTACAATGGCGATCTATCAAACCCGCGGGCGTCGTATAGTGGCATTACCTAAGCTTCCCAAGCTTATGAGGAGGGTTCGATTCCCTTCGCCCGCTCCACAGAATCTCATCTTCCATGAATCTGACCGTTAACGGCAAAGCACACGAATGCCCACCCGATACAACGGTGAGTGTTTTGCTTGAACAGTTGGCATTGGCTGGCCGCCGTGTGGCAGTTGAGCGTAACGGAGATATTGTGCCGCGTAGTCAGCACTTGGACACGCTGCTGCTCGAAGGCGATGAGATCGAGATTGTCGTCGCCGTTGGCGGAGGTTAAGCGTGCAACCCCAGGATGCCATGAATGCCGTAACAATCGGCAGCAAGACTTATCGTTCCCGTCTCTTGGTGGGTACCGGTAAATACAAAGATTTTGACGAAACCGGCCGCGCGATTGCGGCTTCGGGTGCCGAAATCGTGACGGTTGCGATTCGCCGCACCAATATTGGTCAAGATGCGGGCGCACCGAATTTGCTGGATGTGATTCCGCCGGATCGTTACACCATTTTGCCGAATACGGCAGGATGCTACACGGCCGATGATGCCGTGCGCACATTGCGTCTTGCGCGCGAATTGCTGGATGGTCATCCGCTGTGCAAGCTGGAAGTGCTGGGGGATCAGACCAGCCTGTTCCCGAACATGCCGGAAACGCTGAAGGCCGCCGAAACACTGGTTCGGGAAGGCTTCGAAGTCATGGTCTACTGCTCGGACGATCCGATTCAGGCCAAGATGCTCGAAGACATTGGTTGCGTTGCCATCATGCCGCTTGCGTCGCTGATTGGCTCGGGCATGGGCATTCTCAATCCTTGGAATCTGCGCCTGATTCTAGATCAGGCCAAAGTGCCGGTTATTGTAGACGCCGGTGTGGGCACGGCCTCCGATGCGACGATTGCGATGGAACTCGGTTGCTCAGGCGTGCTGATGAATACGGCGATCGCACATGCCCAGGATCCGGTGCTGATGGCGACTGCCATGAAGCTGGCCGTAGAATCTGGTCGTTCGGCTTACCTGGCCGGCCGTATGCCCCGCAAGTTTTACAGCGCTGATCCGAGCTCGCCGACTACGGGCCTAATTGGCCGCTAGTCATCGCATCATCAGTAAGTCTCGATATGAAACAAAGGCTCGTTGCAGCATTGTGGCTATTCGCAGTCATGACAGCGAACGCTACAGATGCGCCAAGGCCCCATGCCTATGCATTTGACCAGCCGGAAATACTGGCCACCCAGCGCGTATTTGGTATTGGTAATGCCGTGACGCTACTGGGTGCGGTGTGTGAAGATGATCCGCTGGCAACCGCCAGTTATGCCCAGTGGTTAGTTGTTAATGGCGTAACCCTGAGACAGATCACTATCCGTCTTGCAGATTACTACCGGATATCGAGTCAATCGGATGATTTGCAGCAACGCGTAGCGACCACGATGCACCTGAAGTCGCGTCTAAACTTATCGGACGATGCTAAGTCGGACGCTTGCGCGAGTTTGCCGGAGACGCTGGCGTTGCCCAGCATGAACCTGGCTAAGCGTTATGACGCAGTACTGCTGGAGGTCAAAAATCCGGATTATCTGAAACAAAAGCGCCCTGCAATGCCTGCTGAAAATAAACAACCCGAATCTGTTGAAAGTAGCGATGATCGAGAAGAGCAAACCCGTTCTGAGTGATCTGCCGGAACACCTGCGCCGTATCCGCAGCTTTGTGCGTCGCGAAGGACGTTTGACTGAGGGCCAAACATCGGCCATTTCAAGTGGCTGGCCACTTTGGGGGGTCGACTTTGTGCCGACCATGGTTGACTGGAACGCCATCTTCGGACGACCTGCCCCGCGCTACCTCGAGATCGGCTTTGGTATGGGCGGTGCGACGGCAGAGATCGCGCGTAACCATCCGGCGAACGACTATCTAGGTATTGAGGTGCACCGCCCCGGTGTCGGCAATTTGCTCAAGCTGATTGCACAGGATGCCCTGAACAACTTGCGCATCATGTCGCATGATGCGGTAGATGTCGTGAACCAGATGATTGAACCTGGTTCACTGGACGGTATTCTGATTTTCTTTCCGGACCCCTGGCATAAAAAACGTCACCATAAGCGCCGCTTGATCCAGCCGGAATTTGTGCGCATTCTGGCAACGCGATTGAAGCAAGGCGGCACGATCCACTGCGCGACCGATTGGGAAAATTACGCCGAACAGATGCTGGAAGTCTTGTCTGCCGAGCCGATGCTCGAAAACACGGCTACTGGCTATGCCGAGCGACCGGCCTATAGGCCACTGACCAAATTCGAAAATCGTGGCCTGAAACTAGGTCACGGCGTTTGGGATCTGGTCTTCCGTAAGAAGTAAGCGCCCTCCCGACTTCTTAAAGAAATCGCTGCAACAATACGTTCAGAAAACGCCGGCCTTGGTGCGTGGGTTTCAGATGCTTGCCCGGCACAACCCATTCCAGAAATCCATCGCGTACGGCCGACTCGACCTCACGGCTCACTACGAGCCAGGGTAGACCAGTGTGCCGCTCAAAAAGATCTGTGACAAAGCCGGCATTTAGGCGAAGGGCATTCATCATGAATTCGCCAACGAGCGCATCGGCGGGGATAGGGTCGTTGGTTTGTGTAAAGTTAACGGTGCCGGCCGCACCCAGATAGAGTTTCGGAAGCTTGTGACGCATGGTTCGACGAACGCCTTCATGGTTCGTGAGCTTGCCGTGTGCGCCTGGACCGATGCCGAGATAGTCGCCGAAGGTCCAGTAGTTCAGGTTATGCCGGCATTGATGGCCAGGCTTGGCAAAGGCCGAAGTTTCGTAGTGGTCATAACCAGCCGCTGCCAGGCGTTCTTCCAAGCAGTCCTGGATTTCAGCGCAAGTATCGTCGTCGGGTAATCCAGCGGGGGGCGCTGCCGCGAAGGGCGTATGCGGTTCCAGCGTGAGTTGGTAGCAGGAGAAGTGTGGCGGCTCAAAGGCCAATGCCTGATCGATGTCGGCAAGTGCGGCCGCAGTGTTTTGGTGCGGCAACCCCACCATAAGGTCCAGGTTGAAGGTGTCGAAGCTGCGGGCAGCCGCTTCAATCGCTGCGATGGCTTGCGCACGATCGTGAATGCGACCGAGCGCATGTAACGCGGTATCGTCAAAACTCTGAATGCCCAGCGATAGCCGGTTGATCCCGGCCGCACGAAAGCCATTGAAGCGTTCAGCATCGACCGTGCCCGGATTGGCTTCTAGAGTGATTTCCGCTTCGGGTGAAATCGGCAGCAGAGTCCGCAAACCCGTGAGCAATCGGTTAACTGCTTCGGGTGACAGTAGGCTCGGCGTGCCGCCTCCAAAGAACACAGTTTCAACGCGCCGCCCCCAGATGCTGGGCAAGGCAAGTGTGAGATCTTCCAGCAGTGCATCGACCAATGCCGATTCCGGCAAAGTCTCCGGGGCAGAGTGTGAGTTGAAGTCGCAGTAAGGGCATTTGCGCACGCACCAGGGCACGTGTACATATAGTGATAGCGGGATCGCCTGCGTAAATTGCGGCGTAAGCGCTGGCGTTGAGTGCGTCTGTTGCTTACGTCCGGGAACGAAAGTGATGGGTTGCGTCACGGGCGCAATCAGAGCGTGCCTAAGCGCGTTAGGAGTTGTTGCATGGCGATCGCTCGATGCGAGCATTGGTTCTTGGCTTCGGCGGTCATTTCTGCGGCAGAGAGGTTGGCTTCAGGCACCCAGAACAACGGATCGTAGCCAAAGCCGTGCTCACCGCGCGGCGTTTCGAGGATTTCACCGTGCCAATTCCCTTCGGTGATGATGGGTTGCGGATCATCGGCGTGACGTACAAGGACCAGCAGGCTGACGAAGTGCGCGGCACGATCCTGTTGCCCGGCGAGTTTTTCCAGCAAAAGCCGGTTATTGCGTTCGTCGGATTTGGGTTCGCCTGCAAAACGGGCCGATAAAACGCCGGGTGCGCCACCGAGGGCGCGGACGCACAGCCCAGAGTCATCGGCGATGGCGGGTAGGCCGCTCAGACGAGAGGCATGCCGCGCTTTAGCCAGTGCGTTTTCAACAAAGGTGAGGTACGGCTCTTCAGCTTCCGGAATATTCAGCGCACCCTGTGGCACCAGTTCGATGCCGATAGGTGCGAGTAACGTGCCAAGCTCTTTGAGTTTTTTGGCGTTATTGGAAGCGAGAACGAGGCGTTGCATGCTCAGGCCTTGGTCGCCTGCTTCTGTGCAGCCACCAGATCGCTGATACCCGCTTCTGCCAGATCAACCAGTGCGCCCAGTTCGGCGCGCGTGAAGGGCGTGCCTTCGGCCGTACCCTGAATTTCTACAATGCCGCCGCTACCGGTCATGATGACATTCATATCGGTATCGCAGCTCGAATCTTCCGCGTAATCCAGATCAAGTACAGGCTGACCATCGACGATGCCGACGGAAATTGCTGCCACGTGGTCGCGAATTGGGTTAGCAGGCAATTCGCCGGCGGCCACCAGCTTGGCGCAGGCGTCATGCAGGGCAATCCAGGCACCCGTAATGGCGGCGCAACGCGTTCCGCCATCGGCTTGTAAGACATCGCAATCGAGCGTGATCTGGCGTTCGCCCAGGGCGACCAGATCAGTCACTGCACGCAGGCTTCGTCCGATAAGGCGCTGGATCTCCTGTGTTCGCCCGGTTTGTTTGCCCTTGGCGGCCTCGCGGGCGCTGCGGGTGTGCGTGGCGCGCGGTAGCATGCCGTACTCGGCGGTCACCCACCCCTGCCCTTTGCCGCGTAGCCAGGGCGGCAGATTGGTTTCGACACTGGCGGTACAAAGAACACGGGTTTGGCCGATCTGAATCAGCACGGAGCCTTCGGCATGGACGGTATAGCCGCGCGTGATCGAAAGCGGACGTAATTCACCGGGTTGACGCTGGCTGGGTCGCATGGGGGCTCCTGTGGTTTAAACTCGTCGGCATTGTACGACTTCTCATCAGATTCAGGATTTCTCATGATTGCCAGCATGACCGGTTTCGCCAACGTGACTCGCCCCATTGCCGGGAGTAACGTCGGTGGCACCCTCACCTTCGAGATCAAGAGCGTGAACTCGCGTTTTCTGGATCTGAGCTTTCGCTTTCCCGACGAGCTTCGGGCATTGGAGATGCCGCTGCGCGAATTGCTGGGCAAGGAACTTGCCCGCGGCAAAGTCGAATGTCGTGCCGGCTGGGCGCTCAAAGCGGGCGATGCGATAGAAACGTTGGATGCCGAGCGGTTGCAACGTTTGCTGCAGCTCGCCCAGGAGGTGCAGGGCTTCTTTGCCGATAGCCGGGGTTTGAGCACGGCGGATGTCTTGCGCTGGCCCGGTGTGGTGCAATCTGCCGAGCTGGATTGGGCCACATTGTTGCCGGAGTTTCAGGCGATGGCGGCTGAGGCGATTAAGGCGCTCAAAGTCGTCCGCGACCGCGAGGGTGCTCGATTGGCGGAACTAATCAAAACGCGCACGACAACCATGCGCGCGCTGGTTGCGCGTGCCGAGCCGCTAGTTCCGGCCGCGCAGCAGGCCTTCGCCGACAAAGCCCGTGCCAAGCTGATCGAAGTGGTGGGCAGCGCCGAAGATGAGCGAATCCGGCAAGAATTGACGCTCTATGCAGTGCGTACGGACGTTGCCGAGGAGTTGGGACGTCTGAAAGTTCATCTGGACGAGGTTGATCGGGTCGTTTCGACACCGGGCCAGGCCGGTAAGCGGCTAGACTTTCTGATGCAGGAGCTGAACCGCGAAGCAAATACCCTGGGCTCTAAGTCGGTCAGCACAGATGTTTCGGCGATTGCCATGGAACTTAAGCTGCTGGTCGAACAGATTCGCGAACAAGTGCAGAATATCGAATAATCAATCTACGCCACATCCATTCAGCCCATGATCCAGCATTCTTCAACGCCTCGTATCGGCCCCGGTAGCCTATTCGTCATTGCCGCTCCCTCGGGTGCCGGTAAGACAACGCTGACCCGTATGGCGCTGGCGCAAAATCCGCATCTGGCCCTATCCATTTCCACGACGACCCGACCCCCGCGCCCAGGTGAGCAGGATGGCGTGCATTACCACTTTGTATCCGTCGAGACTTTTAAGCAGATGCAGGCGGTGGGTGAGTTTCTGGAATCAGCCGAGGTGCATGGCAATTTTTACGGCACGACCCGAAGCGGCATTGAAGCCTTGCTCCGCGAGGACCGCGATGTGATTCTGGAAATCGACTGGCAGGGTGCTCAGCAAATTCGCCAGATTTACCCTGAGTCGGTGGGGGTATTTATCGTGCCACCGTCATTTGCTGTTCTGGAGCAGCGATTGCAGGGCCGCGGCCAGGATTCGGCCGATGTTATTGCCCGCCGTGTGGCTAATGCCCGTGAGGAATTGCAGCATCTGGACGAGTTTCCCTACGTTATAATTAACGAAAACCTGGATGAAGCCCTTGCCGAGTTGCTGGCTGTATTTGCGGCCGCCCGTGTGCGTCTGGATAATCAGATCCAACGGACACAGTCGTTGATGGCTTCTTACCTAAATCGCTCTTAAGAACGGAAGTGCATCATGGCTCGTATTACAGTTGAAGATTGCCTGAAGAGAATCCCGAATCGTTTCCAGATGACGCTGGCAGCGACGTACCGTGCGCGTCAGTTGGCTAACGGTGCCACACCGCAGGTTGAAGTTGATCTCGATAAACCGACCGTAGTCGCGCTGCGTGAAATCGGTGAAGGTCTGGTCGGTGTGGAAGTGTTGAATCGTCCGCAGGCCTGAAACACCGCTGATGAATCGGACGGGAGCAGGGGCCTACGATGAATACGGAAGCCCGTGTGCCGGTAAGCTCGGACGTTCCCGCTGATCAGCCCCCGGCCCTTGGGCCGGACGACCCGGCGTACCGGGTATTTATAGATAGTTTGGATTACCTCCCCGCCCCGGATTTGGCGCGGGTTGAGGAGGCGTTTGCTTTTAGCGAAAGCTGCCACCGTGGCCAAAAACGGATTTCCGGTGAGGCGTACATCACACACCCCTTGGCGGTTGCCGGTGCGTTGGCCGAGTGGAAGATGGATGCGGTGGCCATTATGGCGGCACTGCTCCACGATACGATTGAAGACACAGGGGCCACAAAGGAAGAGCTGACGACGCGTTTTGGTAAACCGGTCGCTAACCTGGTGGAAGGTTTGTCTAAGCTCGATCGACTCGAGTTTGCGAGTCAGCATGAAGCGCAAGCCGAAAACTTTCGTAAGATGTTGCTGGCCATGGCGCGCGATATTCGCGTCATTCTGATTAAGCTGACGGATCGTTTGCACAACATGCAGACACTGGGTGCCATGCGGCCAGATAAACGCCGTCGCATTGCCCGTGAAACGCTAGAGATCTACGCGCCAATCGCTAACCGTCTGGGTTTGAACACGCTTTTTAGAGAGCTACAGGATCTAGCATTCAAGAGCATTTACCCGCACCGCTACGATGTGCTGGAACGGACCGTGAAATCGGTTCGTGGCAACCGCAAAGAAATGGTTCAGAAGATCCTGAACAGTCTTTCGGAAAAGTTGGTCCAGGCCGGCGTTCGTGCAGAAGTTTTTGGTCGCCAGAAAACGTTGTATTCGATTTATCGCAAGATGATCGAGAAACATTTGTCGTTTTCCCAGGTGCTCGATATTTACGGTTTCCGGATTATTGTCGAGAATGACGCTGAGTGTTACTTGGCGCTCGGTGCATTGCATGCGTTGTATAAACCTCTGCCGGGTAAGTTCAAGGACTATCTCGCCATTCCCAAGGTTAATGGCTATCAGTCGTTGCACACAACCTTGATTGGTCCATACGGTACGCCGATAGAAATCCAGATCCGAACACGAGATCAGCACCGGCTGGCACAGGAGGGCGTCGCCTCTCACTGGTTGTATAAAGAAACCGGTAAGTTTTCCGACGACCTGCACGACAAAACCACCAAGTGGTTGGAGTCTCTGGTCGAGATGCAGTCCATGAGTGGTGACTCCTCTGAGTTTTACGAACTCGCCAAGGTGGATCTGTTCCCGGATGAGGTGTTTGTATTCACGCCGAAGGGTAAGATCTTGACGCTGCCTAGTGGCTCGACGGCGGTGGATTTTGCTTATGCCGTGCATACGGATATTGGCAACCGCTGCGTTGCTGCCAGAATTAATCGCGATTTCGCACCTTTGCGTACAGAGCTACAAAATGGTGACCAGGTAGAAATCATCACTGCCGTTATTCCGAATCCGAACCCGGCTTGGTTGAAGTTCGTTCGTTCGGGTCGTACCCGCAGCAAAATCCGACACTTTCTGCGTACCGCACATCATGAGTCTTCTGCAGCGCTTGGAAAACGGCTGCTCAGTGGTGAGTTAGCGCGATATGGTCAACGGCTTCAGGACGTGCCGCAAGCCGAATGGGGCCGCGTGTTGTCAGAGTCGGGTGCGCAAGCGGAAGGCCAGATACTCAGTCAGATCGGTACCGGGCAGCGCCCAGCAACGGATGTGGCCGTGGAACTTCTCGGGTTGGATCCCGCGCAGGCGTTGCCCACGAGCGCCAGGGCACCGGTCATGATTAACGGAGCCGAAGGCATGGCCGTACATCTGTCGACCTGCTGCCAACCGATTCCCGGCGATCCGATCGTGGGCTCCCTCGATGCCAAGCGTGGTCTAATCGTACACACTCACGATTGCCTGAGAATTCGTCGGCAACTCGGCCACGATGCACAGAAGTGGGTTGACGTGGAATGGGCGCCGGAAATTACTGGCCAGTTCGATGTTCGTATTCGTGTGGAGATCCGCAATCAACGCGGTGTGCTGGCAAAGATTTCGTCGGCGATCGCTGAAGCAGAATCGGACATCGTTCATATCAGTATGGATGACATGGGCGGGATGTACACGACCTTGTTCTTTACGTTACAGGTTCGAGACCGCAAGCATTTGGCCAGAGTGATGCGCAACATCCGCCACTTGCCCGAAGTTTCCCGGATTGCGCGTATTCGCGAGAGCGAGGAGAAGCCGTTATGAAAGTATTGGTCATCGGTGCGGGTGTTATCGGCACAACAACGGCTTGGTATTTGTCCGAGGCGGGTCATGAGGTCACGGTTGTCGATCGGCAACCCGGTGCCGGGCAGGAAACCAGTTTTGCCAATGGCGGCCAGATTTCTGTCTCACATGCAGAACCTTGGGCAAATCCGGGTGCGATTCGTAAAGTCTTCGGCTGGCTTGGCAAGGAAGATGCGCCGCTGTTATTTCGCTGGCGTATGGACCCGGAACTGTTCCGCTGGGGTTTGCAGTTTTTGCGCGAGTGTTCTGCTAGCAGAACAAAGCAAAATATCCGCGCGATCGTTGCCTTAGCCAGCTATAGCCGCCGGAGCTTGATTGAGCTACGCGCAAAGACAGGGATGTCTTATGATCAGTTGACCCAAGGTATTTTGCACTTCTACACCGATCAGCGTGAGTTTGAAGGTGCAGCCATGGCTGCCGAAGTGATGCGCGATTTTGGTCTAGATCGGAGCCAGGTCGACGCTGCCGAGTGTGTACGGATCGAACCAGCATTGGCCGATGCAAGATCGATGATTGTGGGCGGCCACTACACCCCGTCCGACGAGTCGGGTGATGCCCACCTGTTTACGCGGCGCCTTGCCGAGTTAGCGACGCAACGTGGTGTGCGTTTTGAGTACGGTACGCCGATCGTACGGTTGCGTGGTGCTGCGGACCGCATCGAATATGCCGAACGTTACAACGGTGAAAGGCTTCAGGCGGATGCTTATGTGGTTGCCTGCGGTAGTTTCAGTAATACGTTGGTCAATCCCTTGGGTATCCGTCTACCGATCTATCCGGCCAAAGGTTATTCGGCGACCCTCACCTTACAAGACGGCGAGAATTTCGCACCGTCCGTTAGCCTGACCGATGATGGTCACAAGCTGGTGTTTTCACGCCTAGGTAACCGTCTGCGTATTGCCGGCACCGCGGAAATGAATGGTTACGGTATGGGTCTGAATCAGGTCCGTTGCGAAGCGATTACCGCCCGTACGCACGAGATCTTTCCACATCTAAGAACGGTTGGTGAACCGATTTACTGGACCGGATTGCGACCCGCGACCCCATCGAACGTCCCAATCGTCGGCGCATCGCGTTTGAAAAACCTGTATCTCAATACTGGGCATGGCACTCTCGGGTGGACCATGTCTTGCGGTTCCAGCCGGGCGCTGGCAGACATCATTTCGGGCCAACGACCGGAAGTCGACTTTCCGTTTGCCTATCGTTACTGATGGAGGCTGTTTCTTTGCGTTGGGTCGATACCCACGTGCATTGGGATGCGTCAGAGTTTGAGCTGGATCGGGAACAAGTCCTCATTCGGGCGAAACGGGCAGGCGTGCATGGCTGCTTTAACCCATCGATCAATGTCGAAAGCTTCGCTGCCGTCAACGCCATCGCTATAGCATCACAGACCCGTAGCGATTGGCCAGTGGTATTGCCGGCTTATGGCATTCATCCTTTGTATGTTGAGCAAGCCACCGATGCTGACTTAGAAGCGCTTGATCGGCAGCTTACGGCGCATCGTCCTATTGCCGTGGGAGAGATCGGGTTGGATGGCTTTACAGGTGCGCCCGATATGGTGCTACAGCGCCGCTGGTTCGAAGCGCAGTTGGTCCTAGCGGCAAAACACAACTTACCTGTACTGCTTCATGTGCGCCATGCCGTGGAAGAAGTGATTCACGCATTAAAGCGCGTCCAAGGTAAACAGCAAGTGATACCCGGCGGTATTGCGCATGCCTTCAATGGTAGCGAGAGCCAAGCTGATCAACTGATTCGCATGGGCTTTCAATTAGGTTTTGGCGGCAGCATGACCTACGAGGGTTCGACAAGAATCCGTCGGCTGGCGGCACAAATGCCCTTGAGCCACATTGTTCTGGAAACCGATGCGCCCGATATGGCGGCAGCCTGGTTGCAACGGACGCGCAACGAATCGGCAGAACTGCCCAAGATCGCAAAAATTATGGCCGATTTGCGCGGCATTTCCCTAAGCGAATTAGCAGAAGCCACGTACAACAATGCGCAAAAAGTCATAGCCAGCGCCGGTTTGGCGGGCCTTGATGGTGCGCGCGCACACTTAACGTGATTCTCAGAAAAGATCGTTAATTACTTGCGATCACAGGACTTTTTTGCTGGCTAGTTTGGGGAATTAACAAAACCACATCGTCTTGATGCGTAGATGCACCATCCTGAAACCCACTAGTGGTGGGCATTACAGCTTCCTTACAACAAAAAAATTTATGTTGAGACTTGTAAAACCCGCAGAAAGTCAGGGCATAATGGCTACACGGAACTAATGAAGCAACGTTAGTTCTACCGATTTTTGTAAACACTTGGGAGACACCCTCATGAATAAAGCTGAACTGATTGAAGTAATCGCCAAAGACGCCAAGCTGAGCAAAGCTGCTGCTCAAGCTGCTCTCGACGCCACGGTCGCTGCTGTTGTTAAGGCCGTGACTAAGGGTGACTCGGTGAGCCTGGTGGGCTTCGGTTCGTTCTCGAGCGGCAAGCGCGCTGCTCGTACCGGTCGCAACCCGCAAACCGGCGAAACCATCAAGATCGCTGCTGCCAAGACCGTTAAGTTCTCGGCTGGCAAGGCATTCAAGGATGCCGTGAACAAGCGCAAGTAATCGCGTTTCGTTCAAAAGAAAAAGCCCGCTTCGGCGGGCTTTTTCTTTGGTGCGTTCGCATACGCAGGGGTTAGCCTATCCTTCTCGAACTAGTTAGTGCCTATTTGGATAAGAAAATATCGAGCGCGTGTAAAAATAGCGTCACTATGAAAAAAGTAGCAATCCTATTGTTAGGTTCTCTTGCAATAAATGTGCTTGCTACGGCAGGGACAAACCAGCCATCTCCTGAAACATACATTGTTTCAACTCAAGTGTACTTCTCACCAAGTGGTGGGTCTCAGGAAGCTGTGGTTAGAGAGATCAATAACGCAAAGAAGAGCATCTTTGTTCAAGCCTATAGCTTTACTAATCAGCCAATCGCCAAGGCGCTAGTTGCAGCCCAGAAGCGGGGTGTATCGGTTTATATGATTCTGGACAAGAGTAACCAGACAGCCAAATACAGCGCAGCAGACTTTACTGACCATTTTGGCGTTGATACCTACATTGATGATAAGCACGCCATCGCACACAACAA
>CALKUR010000118.1 GCA_937996725.1 uncultured Dechloromonas sp.
ACCATGAATTGGTATAGCGGATTTTCCTGAGTCATTCCGCTGATTACTACTGATGACATTAAAAACCTCCGTAATCGCCCAGAGAAATAGCGACACCATATGTGAAACAGTCTAATAAATCGTCAGCACGTCTTGAGTGCTCTTTATCGCCGGGTCTGAATTGCACTAATTGTGCTACGAGGTGGTTTCTCGTCGACCCCTTAAATTGTATAACCTTATTGTATGCTTGGTCGGATAATTTCACAAGCCCCCTGTAAACATATCCGGACACCGACACGGCCCTTTCATCCTTACCAAATTGAGTCAATTTCGAGTCAATCGGGTGGACCGGCATACCCCGTCGTTCTGCTTGCTGTATGAGTATAGTTCCGGACGCCTTGTCTTCGATATGGATCCCTGATACGCCCAATCGCGCACCGCACTTGAGCGCCAAATCCTCAAGCTTTTGCCGTACAGAAGGTAACCACTCTTCCAACACTGCCCCCTCCATTTGTTGTATGTCCCAATCAAGAACGACCAAAGGATGGCCAACAAATCGAGAATAAGCATAATACACAACAGCGGTACCGTCGTTCTCAGATCCTGATTTAACAGCCGAGTCAATGACAGCGAACACTGAGTCACAAAAATTGGGGTATTGTACAGGTCCATTATTTTCAAGGAGGTATTCGAGTGCAAAAAATGCCACTCCGGACCAATCGATAAACTCCGCGAGGTATTCTTGCTTGTATACCATGGGGTGGTTTTGCCCTTCAAGTAAGTCAAGCTCCTCTTTCGGCAAGAATGGGTTTGTTCTTGATGGTGCATGGTATACTACAAATCCTTGAGAGGCATCGGTATTGATTTGATAAAACCAATTATCCGGGTCAATGCCATTAGGAGTACTAGCAACAATGGCATCGCCGCGATAGTCCAGAAGAGTAGGCTTAATAGCTCTTTGCCAAATTGCCGACATCGTAGAGTTCTTTGCGAACGCCGCCTCGTCGACAACCACTCTATGGTACTTTCGTCCACGCCCCGCAGCTTCATTTTCGAGCGACCAGAAGTCAATTCTACCCCCCGTCTTAAGACGTATTACACCCTCAGTTTTTGATGATTGCTTCTTCAGTGGCTCAACCACTTCCATAGCTTGCTCATATGCTTCCGCCATGAATTTATATTCTGGCGCGAAATACCCTGCATACCTTCCACGCACCGCATCATCAATAACCGCTGATGTCAGGAAGTGGGTCTTACCCCACCGTCGACCGCACCTTACAGCCTTGAATCGTGCCTTGTGACAGTGTATTACCAACTGCCCCTTATGGGGTGGCGGTAGTGTTATCTGCTTTTTATTGGGCGAGTCCATCAGTAGGTTCCGATATGGTTACACCACTATCCTCGTCCGTGAAATTAATCCCCTCGACCTGCGGCAACAAGTTCGCTATGATGTTTAACCCATTACCATCGATACCGCCAACCGCTACCTTGTTGGTATAGAAGCCCATCATTTCGCCACGATGCTTCTCAGCTTGGATGGCGGCTTTCATATCGCCCTTCCTTATCGCATGGTCCCTGAGCATTGCCATATTCATCAAATGCTCTGTGACCGTGAATTCAGTGGCCTCCCGCATTACCAACCGTATGTGCATGATCCTATCTATGATCCGCTCATCAGATGATAACTGGTCCAACTGGCTCTTTATCGGAAATTCGTTGTATACTTCCTTGTAAGCCCTACGGGCATCCCCGTATCTTACGTAATTAACACAAAAAGATTCCTCTTGGAACGTGAGAGGACGTTCTCTGGAATCCGCGTCTATGAATTCTACTTCTGGAGTGTACTGCACACCTGCTCCTATATTTTCAGAACTATCAAAGTCAAACTTTGTGCCCTTACTGTCATTAGCATCCGCAGTCAAAATCTGGAGGTTCCATGGTACATTCAATCCTGATACATGGGTTCCTTGGAGCGGTACGATATGGTCAACATGGTAATCCATACCCGTCGACTTCTTTAACCGTTCGGCCTTT
>CALKUR010000119.1 GCA_937996725.1 uncultured Dechloromonas sp.
GACGCTCTTCCGATCTGTCGCATGGAGCGTCTCGTATTGCTAGCCACGGCGCTCGAAGTCACCGTAAACCACTTACAGGCAGTTGATTCGGCCGGTGAACTATCGCAACCGCTGGAGTGGTTACTGGATCTCACCGATTCGTCGGGCTCTTTCCGCAGCCAGACGACCGGCATCGCCAGTTGGCAAGCGGTACGTAACATCGTTCTGCTAGACGCCACAAATCCCCGGTCACTGCGGTTTCAGGTCGATGGTGTGCGCCAAGCGCTGCAACGGCTGGGGCAAGACACCGGCGTCAAGCTGATAGGCCTGGAACAGACCGCCGATCAACTCGCCTGCTGGGCGACGGAAGATGTTCCGGACTTGCTGCAACTCAAAGCCGCCTTTGCGCAACTGCGCCTTGAAATCTCTGCATTAAGTGATCTTCTGGCGGCACGTTATTTCAGTGTTAGCGAACCGGGAATGACCGTCTGATGCCTACGTCAAAAGATTCCAGAATCTGGAGACAGTATCAGATTCAGCACGATACAGAATACTGTTACGCCTATTTCGTAGCCAGTGCCCGACATCGCGCACATCTGGTCCCTATGCATCACGCAGATCAACGAGTCGAATCGTTCACGATGCAGGTCAACCAGCCACTGGCGGAATCTACCGAGGGAATCGATTTTTTTGGCAACCGCTATCGTGATTTCAGCATCCAGACACCACACCGCTTACTGGAGGTGCGTGCCGGAATGACAATTGCCGTTCGTACGCCAGAGTGGCCTAAGACGAGTCTACATTGGACAGGAAAAAGCCTCGCACGACGCACATTTGATCCGACCGACCAGAATGGCACTGAGTTTGCATTGACCTGTGCGCCCTATCTTGTGCATTCACCGATGATTCCCGTATTGCCGGAAGCAGCAAGGTGGGCGCGCGATCACGTGAATACCGCCGGCGGTTCATTGCATGAACAGCTACTCGCCATGACACGCGCGCTGCATGAGGAATTTGTATTCGATCCGGAGGCCACGACGGTCGGTACCCCCCTGAGCATAGTGTTCGAGCAAAAGCGTGGCGTATGCCAAGACTTCAGCCATGCCATGATTGGCGCGTTACGCAGTTTCGGGATACCAGCGCGTTATGTGAGTGGCTATATCCTCACACACCCGCCCAAAGGTCAACCCAGACTCGTTGGTGCCGATGCAACGCATGCCTGGGTGGAAGCTTGGTGCCCGGGCCATGGTTGGCTAGGGTTAGATCCAACCAATGGCAAAGCAGTGACCGATGAATTTGTCAGGCTTGCCTGCGGCCGTGATTTTGGCGATGTGATCCCGCTTCGCGGTGTCGTTATCGGCGGCGGCGAGCATTCGCTCGAGGTATCTGTCACGATGACACCCCACGAAATAACGCAAGCCGGTTAAACCCAATTGAACCGATCTGCGTACATAAGCTAATGTACGGCAGACGTGTCAATCGCCCGCGTAGGTTTGGGCACCAGCCAGATCAGAAAAGCCGAGGCAATCAGAATCAACGCCACCACCAGCATCAGTTCGTTCGTCGCCAGCATCACGCTCTGCTCCGTGACCATGCGCTCCATGACAACTAATACCTGGGCATCTGTCATACCCTGGCTGATGAGCTGATTCGCAATGACTTGTCCTGGGTCGATGATGCCGACCAGGTCGGCCCGGTTACGTGTGATCTCATCCTCCCAGTAGGTCGTCACCACTGAGGTGGCGATCGCGCCGGACAGCGTGCGCATAAAGTTCATGAGCCCAGCCGCAGAATTCGTTTCCGCTTCGTCAACGCTACTGAGTGCCGCTGCCGTTGAAGGGATAAAGAAGAACGGCATTCCCAGCCCCAACAACATCATCGGCAAGGCGATGTCCCAATAAGTCATATCCGTCGTGGCAACTGTGCGGTAGAGCGTAATGACGCCCAACCAGACGATGCCGTAAAACACGAGTTTGCGCGGATCCATCTTCATCGACATAGCAGCCACGGCTGGTGCCACAAAGAAAGCCGTGATGCCGATCCAGGCGGTCGTCATGCCGGCATCCGTTGCCGTATAGGCCATGAAACTCTGCAGCCATAACGGCGTAAGTACGTTGGCCGCAAAGAATCCGGCAAAGGTGAGAGAAATGGTCAGTACTGCTGCGGTAAAGCCTCGGTGTCGAAAGACCCGGAGATCCACAATCGGATGCTCCTCGGTAAACTCCCAGATCAGGAAAGCCACAAAGCCGACGGCCGCGACAATGCCCAATGCAACAATGAGTGGCGAGGCAAACCAATCCAGATTCTTGCCTTCATCCAGCATGATCTGCAGAGAACCCACCCAGACCAGGAGCAGCACGAAACCCACCACATCGATAGGTTTACGCACGATTTTGGTTTCATAGCGACGCAAGACCTTCCAGCAGATCCAGGCGCAGGCGGCGGCAATCGGCAAATTGATCAGAAAAATCCAAGGCCAGGGGTAGTTGTCACAAATCCAACCGCCCAGAATCGGACCCAGAACAGGTCCAACCAGCGTGGTCATCGCCCAAATCCCGGTGGCGGCACCAGCCTTTTCTTTGGGGAAAATTCGTAACAGCAGGGTTTGCGATAACGGCATCAATGGGCCGCCGGCCATGCCTTGCAGCACGCGGGCGAAGACCAGAAAGCCGAGCGATGACGACATACCGGCCAGCCCAGAAAATATGCCGAAGGCCGCCATGGCAATGACGAATACTTTGACTGAGCCATAGCGTTCGGTAAACCAACCGGTGAGCGGCACCGTAATCGCTTCTGCCACGGCATAGGAGGTAATCACCCACGTACCCTGGGTGGGCGTGACGGCCAAACCACCGGCAATGGTGAGCACAGAGACGTTAGCGATGGTCATATCCAGGATGGCGATAAGATTCGCCATCGATAGAAAGAAGGCCGCCGCCCACAGCTGCCAACCGGTCAACGGTTGGAGCTGGTTGTCTTTAACGGACATCAGTCACTCCGCGTGTCCACACGGACACGCATGGATACGCCCACACTGAGCGGGTTCGCAATCAGTTCTTCTGGTGAAAGACGGATGCGCACCGGTACACGCTGTACGACCTTGATCCAGTTACCGGTTGCATTCTGCGCCGGGATCGCTGCAAAGGCTGCGCCGGTGCCGCCAGAGAAACCGTCCACGATGCCCTGGTAGACCACACGGCTACCGTATAGATCGGCGGTGAGTTGCACCTTTTGCCCAACCCGGATCTTTTCAAGCTCGCTCTCTTTGAAATTGGCATCCACATGCAGATGATCCAGCGGCACAATGACCATCAGTGGTGCGCCCGAACGAACGCGCTGCCCCAACTGCACTTGACGCTTAGCGACAACGCCATCAATGGGCGCACGCAGCGTCGTGCGTTCCAGATTCAGGGTCGCTTCTCGGAACGTGGCACTGGTTTGCGCCAGATCATTTTCCGAGCGGGTCAGTTCATCGGCAGAGACTGAGCCGGACGCTGCCAGCGCCTTGCGCCGATCGTAATCAATCTTGGCACGATCATAGTTGGCTTTGGCTTTGTCATAGGCGACCTGCATATCCCGCGGGTCAATCTGAACGAGGACATCACCCTGGGTAACGCGATTGGTGTCCACCACATTCACCGCAGCGATCGTGCCGTCTA
>CALKUR010000120.1 GCA_937996725.1 uncultured Dechloromonas sp.
CGTTGATGCTCTTGATCTTGGCGGTTTCGACGATGGTGTCGATTTCTTCAGCAAACGGCTTCTTGTTGGCACCGTCTTGAACCTTAACGGTACGGTTTGCAGCAACGCCCGGCTTGTCGGCTTTGGTAGCCAGCGTCAGGCCAACGGCCACGGCTTGGGCATATTCCACCACGAAGATGTCGCCCTTCTTGATGTTGTTGAAGTTGGTCACATCTTTGCTGACCGTCATCGGGGCGATTTGGCCCTGATCGTTCTTCAGGTTCACGGTGCGGGTCTTGGCATCGACCGAATCCACGGTGGCGGTCAGAACGGTAACTTCAGCAGCAACTGGAACCACTTTGGTGCTCGACGACTGCGCGGCCGGAGCGGCGGTTTGAGCTTGAACCAGGCCAGCGGTCGCCAGCAGTGCAGCGATAAGGAACGACTTCTTCATATGAGCATCTCCAGATAGGGAAAAATCAGGTTGGTTAAATGTTTAACCATGTCACGATGATAACAGGGCTTCTAGCAACTTGTTGTGAATTCCCTGGAACCCACCATTGCTCATGACAAGGATGTGATCGCCGGCTTGGGCATTCCCGACGATGGCCTTCAGCATGGCGTCGAAATCTTCGTGGACTTCGGCACGGGCACCCATGGGGCGCAGGGCTTCGGCGGCATCCCAACCGAGATTGGCCCCATAACAATAGACCTGGTCGCAATCGGCCAGGCTGCCCGGTAGCTGGTCTTTCATAACGCCCAGCTTCATGGTGTTGGAGCGCGGTTCGATCACGGCGAGGATACGGGCCTTGCCCACTTTGCGGCGCAGGCCGCCCACTGTGGTGGCGATGGCCGTCGGATGATGGGCGAAGTCGTCGTAAACGGTGACGCCGCGTTCGACACCGCGGACTTCCATCCGGCGTTTGACGTTCTCGAAGCGCGACAGGGCATCCAGGCCTTTATCCAGCGGCACACCGGCATGGCGGGCGGCCAGCATGGCAGCCAGGGCATTCATGCGGTTGTGGTCGCCGGTCATCGCCCAGGTGATGTCGCCGATGACGGTGTCGCCTTCGCGCACGGTCATGCGACCGGTGGCGTCGTCGCCGTCGACGGTGAAGCCGCCGTTGGCGCCGAAACCGACGACCGGTGTCCAGCAGCCGCGCTCCAGCACGCGATTGAGTGCGGGTTCGGTGGCGTTGGAAACGATGAGGCCATTACCCGGCATGGTGCGTACGAGGTGATGAAACTGGGTTTCGATGGCGGCGAGATCGCTGAAGATGTCGGCGTGATCGAACTCCAGGTTGTTCAGAATAACCGTGCGCGGGCGGTAGTGCACAAACTTGGAGCGCTTATCGCAGAAGGCGGTGTCGTATTCGTCGGCTTCGATGACGAAGAAGGGCGAATCTTTCAGATCACCATGCAGCCGGGCCGAGACGCCGAAGTTACGTGGCACGCCGCCGATGAGAAAGCCCGGGGCCAGACCGGCATCTTCCAGAATCCAGGCGAGCAATGAGGCGGTGGTGGTTTTACCGTGCGTACCGGCCACGCCCAGCACCCAGCGGCCTTGCAGAATGTGTTCGGCCAGCCACTGCGGACCAGAGACGTACGGCAGCCCGGCATCGAGAATGGCTTCGAGCAGCGGGTTGCCACGCGAGATGGCGTTACCGATGACGTAAACGTCGGCCTGTTGCGATAGCTGCGCCGGGTCGTAACCTTCGATGAGTTCGATACCGGCACCCCGGAGCTGGTCGCTCATGGGCGGGTACACACCCGCATCGCAACCCGTGACCTTGTGACCTGCGGCACGCGCCAGCTGCGCCAGGCCGCCCATGAAGGTGCCGCAGACACCCAGTATGTGCAAATGCATTACTTGTCCGTTTTCTTGTCACACCGGCGCAATCTGCAACCGGTAGGTTTAGAATGGAATGCATTGTACCTGCCCCGGAGACCCGAGATGCGCCACCGACGACGCCCCACCGGCATGCAGAACAACGGCACCGCCCACATTGCCGCGGTCGCCGCCCGTTTGATGGCGGAAGACGGCGTGGATGACGTGGAGCTGGCCAAACGCAAGGCGGCGCACCAGCTGAATCTACCGGAATGGATTGGTCTGCCGACCTCGCAAGCGGTTTACGATGCGCTGCGCACCCATCAGGCCATATTTCACGATACCGAGCAGCGCGAGCGGATTGCCGCGATGCGCGCCGAAGCGCTGTACTGGATGGATCTGCTCGCCGAGTTTCACCCGTACCTGACCGGCTCGGTGCTGGAAGGCACGGCCGGCCGCTTCGCGATGATCGACATTCTGCTGTACCCGGACAGCGATAAGGATGTGGAGATTTTTCTGCTCAATCACGACATCGACTATGAGTCGATACAGCCGCGCAATGACCGGACCAGCGCGGTGCTGCAAGTGAGCCGCAACGATTGGGTCACCAATCTGGTGGTGTACCCCAGTCATGATGAGCGCGTGGTGTTCAAGAAACACGATGGCTCGGTGCGCGAACGCGCCCGCGCCGAGTTGCTGCGCTCGCGGATGGCGGTTGAAGCGATTCTTTAAGCGCCGGAGCGCGCCGAGTATCTGGCGGTGATTTTCAGCGAAACTGCGGGTAAAATGCCGGCATCCCACCCAAGAAAGCTTGTGCCATGAACCACCTGTCGCTGTCTGCTCTGCCCTGTTTACGCCGCTGGATTTCATTGCTGGCCGTGCTGGGGGTCGCCTGCCTGCTGGGTGCCTGCTCCAAGTTTGACAGTACACAGAATGCCCACAACGGGCCGCAAGCCAGCGCCAAGTTTTTTGACAGCCAATTCAAAGACGTTAACGGCAAGATCGTCGATTTATCTGCGCTGCGCGGCAAAACGGTGGTGGTGAATTTCTGGTCGACCTGGTGCCCGCCTTGTATTGAAGAGATGCCGATGTTCAATGAAGTGCAAGGCCAATGGAAAGATAAGGGCGTGGTTTTTGTCGGCATCGCCGCCGATCAGGCTGAGAACGTTAAGCCATTTCTCAAGAAAACCCCGGTTTCTTACCCAATCGTTGTTGGTGGTCAGCCGAGCTTTGACCTGAGCCGCGAACTGGGCAACCGCTACGATGCGGTACCGTTTACGCTGATCATTAACCCGCAACAGGTGATCACGAACCGCCATTTCGGGATCTACACGCGCAAGGATCTGGAAGCGGATTTGACCAAAGCGATCAAGTAACTGGTTGGGAACTTGTGGCCATTTGGCTGCGAACTTCCTGGAAATTTGCTGCTAATTGGGAGATAATGCCGAGATGACTAGCCAAGCCCAAACCCGCGCCGCCGATCAACTCGGCAAGGTTCTGGTCCTGAATGGCCCGAATCTGAACCTGCTCGGCCAACGTGAGCCGCATGTGTACGGCTTTACCACGCTGAGCGACATTGACCGTGCGCTGGCCGAACGCGCCGAACATGCCGGTATCGTGCTGGAAACCTTCCAGAGCAACCATGAAGGTGCGCTGATCGAGCGTTTACACGCCGCCCGCAACGAGGGTTTCGATTTCCTGGTGATCAACCCGGGCGGTTTCACGCATTCGAGCGTGGCGCTGCGCGATGCGGTACTGGCCTCGGATCTATCGTTTATCGAGGTGCACCTGTCGAACGTGCACGCGCGCGAGCCGTTCCGCCAACATTCGTATTTTTCCGACAAGGCGGTCGGCACGATTACCGGTCTGGGTGCCCAGGGTTACCTGCTGGCGCTGGACTACATCGTGGCCGCCCTGTCGGACAACCTGGACCCGGGCAAGGCCTAAGGCTGCGCCCGCATTTCGCTTTCATCATCTAAATCTAAAGACTGCTCTCGGGAGACCCACATGGATCTGCGCAAACTCAAGAAACTGATCGACCTGGTACAAGAATCCGGCATTTCGGAACTGGAAGTGACCGAGGGCGAAGAGAAAGTCCGTATCGCTAAGCAACTGGCTGCCGCACCGATGGCCCACCAGGTTTATACCGCCGCCCCGGTGGCCCACGCCGCTCCGGCTGCCGCTGCCCCGGCTGCTGCCGCGTCGTCGGAACCCGCGCTGCCAGAAGGACACATTGTGAAGAGCCCGATGGTCGGCACCTTCTACCGCGCCTCATCGCCGGACGCTAAGGCGTTTGCCGAAGTGGGCGATAGCGTGAAGCAAGGTCAGACCCTGTGCATCGTCGAAGCCATGAAGCTGCTGAACGAAATCGAATCCGACGCCACGGGCGTGATCAAGGCGATTCTGGTCGAGAACGGCCAACCGGTTGAATTTGGCGAACCGCTGTTCGTGATCGGCTGATCGTCATGTTCGGAAAGATTCTGATCGCCAACCGGGGGGAGATTGCCCTCCGCATCCAGCGCGCTTGTCGCTTGCTGGGTGTTAAGACCGTGGTCGTGCACTCCGAGGCTGACCGCGATGCCAAATATGTGAAGCTGGCGGATGAGTCGGTCTGTATTGGTCCGGCTGCATCGAAAGATAGTTACCTGAACGTGCCGGCCATTATTTCGGCCGCCGAAGTGACCGATGCCGAAGCGATTCACCCGGGCTACGGCTTCCTCTCGGAAAACGCCGACTTCTCGGAGCGTGTGGAGCAATGCGGTTTCGTGTTCATCGGCCCGCGAGCAGAAACGATTCGCCTGATGGGCGATAAGGTCTCGGCCAAAGATGCGATGAAGAAAGCCGGTGTGCCTTGCGTGCCGGGTTCGGAAGGCGCGCTACCGGACGACCACAAAGAAATTATCCGTACGGCCCGTGAGATCGGTTACCCGGTCATCATCAAAGCCGCCGGTGGTGGCGGTGGCCGCGGCATGCGCGTGGTGCATACCGAAGCCGCGCTGATTAATGCCGTGCAGATGACCAAGCAGGAAGCGCAGACCGCTTTCGGCAACCCGACCGTGTACATGGAAAAGTTCCTGGAGAATCCACGCCACGTGGAGATCCAGATTCTGGCCGATACGCATGGCAACGCCGTGTATCTGGGCGAGCGTGATTGCTCGATGCAGCGTCGTCACCAGAAGGTGATTGAAGAAGCACCGGCACCGGGCATCCCGCCGAAGCTGATCGAAAAGATCGGCGAGCGTTGTGCCGAGGCCTGTCGCAAGATCGGTTATCGCGGCGCTGGCACGTTTGAGTTTCTCTTTGAGAACGGCGAGTTCTATTTCATTGAAATGAACACGCGCGTGCAGGTCGAACACCCGGTCACTGAAATGATTACCGGCATCGACATCGTGCAGGAACAGATCCGTATTGCGGCCGGCGAAAAGCTGCGCTTCCGTCAGAAGGATATCGAGTTTCGCGGCCACGCTATCGAATGCCGTATCAACGCCGAAGACCCGTACACCTTCGTCCCGTCGCCGGGCACGATCAACGCTTGGCATACGCCGGGCGGCCCGGGCATCCGCGTCGACTCGCATGTGTATGCCGGTTACAAAGTGCCGCCGCATTACGATTCGATGATCGGCAAGCTGATCGCCTACGGCGAAACCCGCGACCAGGCCATTCGCAAGATGCGCATCGCGCTGTCGGAAATGTTGGTCGAAGGCATCAAGACCAACATCCCGCTGCACCATGAGCTGATGCGTGACAAAGGTTTCGTGGACGGCGGCGCCAGCATCCACTATCTGGAACACATGCTGGCCGAGAAAAAAGAAGTCGAGCGCAAGTAAGTGTCTTGGGTGAACGCGCGCATCATCGCGGATGCCCAACAAGCCGAGGCGCTCGGCGATGCCTTGATGGAGGCCGGCGCGTTGTCGGTGACCGTCGAGGACGCCGACGCCGGCACCCCGGCCGAGACGCCGCAGTACGGCGAGCCGGGTATGGAAACCCACACCGTCTGGAATCGTTCCGTCTTGTCCGCGTTGTTCAATGCGGACGAGCCGGTGCGTGACATCGTCGCGACCTGTGCTGCGGCATTGGGCGTTGAAGCGGCACTGACCATTGAAGACGTGCCGGAAACCGATTGGGTGCGTGCCACGCAAGCGCAGTTTGATCCGATCCCCATCGGCGGCCCGTTATGGATTGTGCCGACCTGGCATACGCCGCCGGAGCCGGATGCGATTAACCTGGTGCTCGACCCGGGCCTGGCCTTTGGTACCGGGAGTCATCCGACGACACGCATGTGTCTGCAATGGCTGGTGCGTGAACGTCCGGCGGGAACGGTGCTGGATTACGGTTGCGGCTCGGGCATTCTCGCTATCGCCGCCGCCAAGCTCGGCGCGCGTGAGGTGGTTGGCGTGGATATCGATCCGCAAGCGGTACGTTCGGCGCACGATAACGCCGACGCCAATGGCGTGACGGCCGCATTCTTTGATGCCAGCGAACCCTTGCCCGCACCCTACGACACGCAAACCTACGATGTGGTGTTGGCCAATATCCTGGCCAACCCGCTCCGCATTCTGGCCCCCGCGCTCACTGCGCGTTTGAAGCCTGGCGCTTCTCTGGTATTGGCCGGTCTACTGGCCGAACAGGCCGAAGAACTGATCGGCATCTACAGCCCCTGGCTGACCATGCGCGTGGCGGACACCCAGGAAGGCTGGAGCCTGCTGGCGGGCACGGCACCCCAATAATTTTTCCGAATCACTTGGATTGAAGATCGATATGAGCAAGAAAACTCTGATCTGCGGCTCGCTCGCGTTTGACAACATCATGGTCTTTAACGGCCGCTTCCGCGAGCAGATTCTGCCGGAACAGATACACATTCTGAATGTGGCCTTTCTGGTGCCGGAAATGCGCCGCGAGTTCGGCGGCTGCGCCGGCAACATCGCTTACGCCTTGCACAGCCTGGGCGGCCACGCCGAGATCATGGCGACGGTGGGCGAAGATGGTATTCCGTACATGGATCGCCTGGATGCGCAGGGCATTTCGCGCAAGCACGTGCGCAAGGTGCCCGGCAGCTTTACCGCGCAAGCCTTTATTACGACCGATCTGGACGATAACCAGATCACGGCTTTTCACCCGGGTGCCATGGGTCAGGCGCATCTGAACGAAGTCGGCCATGCCGAAAACGTGGGTCTGGGCATCGTCGCACCGGATGGTCGCGATGCGATGATTGAACACGCGCGCCAATTTGCGGCGGCCAACATTCCGTTCATCTTCGATCCGGGTCAAGGTCTGCCGATGTTCGACGGCAACGATCTGAAACAATTTTTGTCGCTGGCCACCTATGCCTGCGTCAATGATTACGAAGCGCAAATGCTGTGCGAACGTACCGGCCAGACACTGGAGCAACTGGCCGAGAACGTGGCGGCGCTGATTGTGACGCGAGGCGGCGAAGGCGCGTGGATCTTTACCGGTGGCAAGCGCATCGATATCGAAATGGTCCCACCCGAAGCCATCATTGACCCGACAGGTTGCGGCGACGCCTTCCGCGGCGGTCTGCTCTTCGGTCTGGCCAATGGCTACGACTGGCAGAAGGCCGGTCGCCTTGCTTCGCTGATGGGTTCGATCAAGATCGCGCACGCCGGTCCGCAGAATTACAGCGTCGATTTTGCGCACGTGGCCCAGCGCTTCGAAGCCGCATTCGGCGAACCACTCTAAGCGACCTCTCCATGACACCCGCACCGAATCCGAGGCTATGGCGCTTCGCGCGCGGGACGCGGGTCATCGTGCATTTGCTCGGGGGCCTGATCTGGGTGTTGATCGCTTTTCCTTTCTATTCTGTCGCGCGCCGGCGTTATGTGCGGACACGCTGGTCACGCGAGCTACTCGGCTATTTTGGTTTCACGCTGAAGATTGAGGGTGCGCTACCGGCAGAGCCGGGCCTGATCGCGGCGAACCATGTGAGCTGGATCGATATCTTTGCCGTGAACGCGCTGACGCCGGTGTCTTTTGTCTCTAAGGATGAGGTGATTCACTGGCCGATCATCGGGACGCTGGCACGCCATAACGAAACGATCTTCTTACAGCGCGGTAGCCGCGGTCACGCACATACTATCGGCAAAGATATGGCCCAGCGTTTGGCGCAAGGCAGTTGGCTGGCCGTGTTTCCGGAAGGGACCACGACCGATGGCACGCACCTGCACCCGTTTCATGGCGCACTATTGCAGCCGGCGATTGATGCGGGGGTACCCGTGACGCCTGTGGCGCTGCGTTATGAAGATGTATCCGGCAAGCCATCGCTGCTGCCGGCATACGCGGGCGACACATCGCTGTGGGAAAGCTTCTGCATGATTCTATCGGCACGCCGCCTGGTGATTCGGCTGACGATCGGCGCGCCGGTGCAGATCGAACCGGGATCAGGTAGCCAGGGGCGCAAACAACTGGCACATACCCTGCGCGACGAGATCAGCCAGGCGCTTTATTCCTGACCCGCTTCGCGGCGCAAGTCGCGCAGCTTCACATATTTCATGAAGCTGTTCTGGCAACCGATGACGATGTGCACGAACCCCGGCAGACCATCTTGCCAACCGCCGCGCACCAGCCAGAATTTTAGAAAGCGGGTGATGGGCGACAACACGATGCGCGCTAACGGCGCTTGCTCACCTCGCGCCTGCGCACGTTGCGCCGCCAGCGTGGTGTAGCGATTCTGTTTATCGAGGTAGGTCTTGAGATCATCGGCACTGTAATGCAGCAGGTCGCCTTGCAGCGTTCGCGGCGCTTGCTCCGATAGCACGTGCTCATGGACGATATCATCCGACCAGCGGGCGGCATAACGCTGGAATAGGCGCGTGTTGTAATCGGGATAGCCTTCGCCATGTTTTAGCGCGCGACCCATAAAGACGTTGCAGCGCGCGAAGCGATAAACCGGATACGCTGGCACGCCATCCCCGAAGGCATTAAGAATGCTGCGGGCCAGTTCAGGCGATAGCGCTTCGTCGGCATCCAGGCACAGCACCCAGTCGTTACGCGCCAGGCTAACGGCATGCGCCTTTTGCGGACCGAAGCCGGCCCAGGCATGCTGCACGACACGGGCACCGAACTCGGCGGCGATGCTCGCGGTTTCGTCGGTGCTGCCGGAGTCCACCAGAATGATCTCGTCGGCAAACGGCACCGAGGCCAGCACGTCCCGCAAACGGGCGCCGGCGTTCAAAGTGATCAGGACAAGCGAGAGCGGTAATTTCCGGGACATGAGGTCAAATGGGGTGGGAATCTGGCGAGATCGGGGCAGCTATAATGAGGCTATGTCGCGAGATTATCACTAATGCCGCCCAAGCTTTCGAACCCGCCCCGTTTTCTGCTGATGAAAACGTCGTCGCTGGGCGACGTGCTGCACAATCTCGCCGTCGTGAGCGACCTGCGCCGCGTCTTCCCCGGTGCCGTCGTCGACTGGTGCGTGGAAGCCCCCTTCGCCGAGATCCCCGCTTGGCATACCGGGGTGCGCCGCGTGATTCCGGTGGCGATTCGCCGCTGGCGTAAATCTCTCTTCAACCGGGATACCTGGGCCGAGATTCGTCTGGCACTCGCGGCACTACGCACGGAACATTACGACGCGATCATCGATACGCAGGGCCTGGTGCGGAGCGTGCTGTTAGCGCAGCTGGCGCACGGGCCGGTGTATGGGCAGAACCGCCACGAAGCGCGCGAAGCGCTCTCCGGACTTTTGGTCACGCATCCCCTCGATGTGCCCTATGCATTGCACGCGGTGGATCGTTATCGCATGATTGCGGCGACAGCGCTGGGCTATGCCGACCGCCTGCCTGCCTTGCCGCTGGACTTTGGTCTGCACGATCGGTTCCCGCGCCAAGCAGGCAACGAAGTATTCCTGTTCACAAATACCAGCCGCGATAAAAAACTCTGGCCTGAAGATGATTGGATCAACGTGGGGCGTCAGCTGCGCGACGTGGGTCTGGTGCCAGTCTTTACGGCCGGCAATGAGGTTGAGGCAGCACGCTCGCAACGGATTGCCGCCGGCATTGCCGAGGGCGGCACGCTGGGCGAGATTTTGTTCCGGCCGACACTAACGCAACTGACCGAACGACTCTCGAAGGCACGCCTGTGCCTGGGCGTCGATACCGGCTTCACGCACATCGCCTGTGCCTTGGAAATACCGACCATCGCCATCTTTACCGATACCGACCCGGCACTCGCCGGCGGCTTTGGTTTGGGACAACGCGCGACCTTTGGCCACCTCGACACCATTCCACCGGTTGCCGATGTGGTGGGCCAACTGCGCACCTGGGGCGTGCTGCCGGCATGAGTACCACCCCTCAGAAAGCGCCCTGGCTGTACCGCCTGTTCCTGGTGCTGGTGGTGCCGTTTGCACTGTTGCGCCTCTGGTGGCGCGGCCGTAAGCAACCGGGTTATCGCCAACATATCGGCGAACGCTTCGGCTTTATCACCCTACCGGATGATCGCCCGGTCCTCTGGCTGCACGCGGTATCGGTCGGCGAGACGCGCGCCGCCGAACCGCTGGTTGACGCGCTATTGGCGCAATACCCGAACCACCGCATTCTGCTGACGCATATGACGCCGACCGGTCGGGCAACGAGCACCAGCCTGTATCAGGATCCACGCATTTCTATCGCCTACGTACCGTATGACCTCACTGGCGCAGTCGATCGTTTTCTGAAACGCGTGCAGCCGGCATTAGCATTGCTGATGGAAACCGAAATCTGGCCAAACCTGATTTTGCGCTGTCGGTTGCGTGATGTACCGGTCTTGCTGATCAATGCACGACTTTCCGAACGATCGGCCCGCCGCTACAAACGCTTCAGCAGTAGCATTCGCCCGGTGCTGGCAGCGCTGAATGCTACGGGCGCACAGACACCTGCGGATGCCAGCCGTCTTGCGGCGCTGGGCGCACACCCGGTCATCGTGACCGGCAACCTGAAGTTCGATGTGCGGATTAATCCGGCCATACAGGCGCTGGGTCAGGCATGGCGGCACGATCTTACGATGCAACGGCCTATCTGGCTCGCGGCCAGCACGCGCGAAGGCGAAGAGGCGATCATTCTCGCGGCGCATCGTCTGATTTGTGAACGGCTTCCGGATCAACAGCCATTGCTGGTCTTGGTGCCCCGCCATCCGCAACGCTTTAACGATGTAGCTGCCGAGGTTCGGCGCGAAGGGTTGTCGCTGGCGCTGCGTAGCGAACGTTCTCCCAGCGTGACAACCCAAGTCTGGTTGGGCGATTCGATGGGCGAAATGGTGGCGTACTACACGATGGCCGACGTGGCGGTCATCGGCGGCAGCCTGCTGCCCTTCGGCGGACAAAACCTGATTGAGGCGGCCGCCTGCGGCACGCCGCTGGTGATGGGCCCGCATACATACAATTTTCAAGCGGCGGCCGAGTTGGCCGAAAGCGCTGGTGCCGCGCATCGCTTATATGAGGTCAATCCGACACGCCTGGCCGATGCCGTACTGGCGCTGCTGACGGATGCGGCGTATCAAGCGCAAGCGCGGTCTGCCGCGGCGCATTTTGTGGGGAGCGCTACAGGCGCGACCGAACGCACCTGCACTTTGATCCGGAAGGCCCTACTTAGTCGTTGAGTCGCGGTTGGATGGCCGCCCAGACCTCGTCAGGCGTGATGCTGGTCAGACATTCGCTGACCTTGCCACCGCCACAGCCATCCAGCCCACAAGGCCGGCAATTAAACTGGCTGCTGCGTGTGACGACCTGATGCTGGCCGATACGCGGCGTACCCCATGGCCCCCAATGCCCTTCGCCCGATGGGCCAAACAATACGACGACCGGTGTACGCATGGCGGCGGCAATATGCATCGGTGCGGAATCCACCCCGGCGAAACACCGTGCTTGCGCGGTGAGCGCCCCGAGTTCTTTCAGGGTCAGCGCGCCGGCGAGACTTGCGGCGGCGGGTTCGTTACGTTGGGCCAGCGCATGCTGAATCCGCTCGATGAGATGACCTTCTTTGTCACCGGGCGCCGCCGTGAGCAGCACCGGCCAACCGGCGGCGCGGATGCGCGCAATGATCTCGGCCCAGCCGTCGGCAGTCCAGCATTTGAAGTGCCAGCGCGAGGGCGGATGCAGATGCACGAACTTACCGGGTTCTAAGCCCAGCGATTGCAGACGGACCGCAACATGCGCATCGGCATCGGTACCCGGCACAAAGGTCAGTGCGCGTTGATCTTGCGCCGGCTGAATGCCTAGACGACGCAAGGCATCGATATTCTGTTCCACGACATGGCGGCGGCCGCTGCCCATGATGGGCGACACGAAATGCGTGAAGCTGCCTTTCCAGAAGCGGCCACGGCCATTCACACGCGGCGCTACGGCATAACGCGGTTTAAGCAAGCGAGACAACCAGGCACCACGCGGGTGTTCGGTCAGATGAATGATCAAATCGTATTGACGCGACTGCAGCGACTTCAGCAACGACCATTCAGCCTTGGCTTGGCCCATGAGGCCGAGTCGTTTCCAGGCGCGATCAATGCCATGCAACTGCGCGAGATCTGGGTGGCCCGAGAGCATCTCGGCCGTATCGGCGTACACGAGCGCATCGATCTGCGCTTGCGGCGCGGCAGCCTTGAGCGCGCTCAGCACAGGCGAGGCGAGCAACACATCGCCATGGTGACGCAACTTGGTCACCAGAACGCGACGGATGCTGTGGAGCGGGATGGCGTCTGCAGGCATGGCGTTATTGTACCGGCGCGGCGTGAATTTGGTCGTGGGTGAATTCCAGCGGAAGCAGCTGGCCGTAGGCGTAACGCAAATCCAGCCATTGCGCGCCCGGCAGGCGCTGATGGTGCGCTTGTAGCGCCCGCATAACCCCCGCATGCGTGACGACGACGGCGGCTTGATGCTGGCCAGCCATTTCCTGCAACCAGTGTAACGCGCGGCGCTGTACGTCGTAGCCGGTCTCGCCGGCCGGTGGCCGGAACCCGGCCAGGTCTTTTGCCCAGGCATCAAGCCCTGCGGTGCCAATCGCATCCCAGGTCTGCATTTCCCAATCGCCGAAGTGGAGTTCACGCAGGCGATCGTCGGTCACGACATTGGGCGATAAGCTCGCGGCAATCTCGGCACAGCGACGCAAGGGACTGCTAAACACCGGTGCGTCCGGGGGCACCTGTGCGGCTAACTGTGTACGGAGTGCGGCGACTTGGTGCGCCCGATCCGCTGCCGATGCTTTCAAACCCAGATCGGTCTGTCCGTAACAGACACCGGATGCCACGTCGGGTTCGAAGTGGCGGATTAACCAGAGGCGCACGATGAATTAGATCTTTTCTGAAACGCCGGCCGAAGCGAAGCTGGCCATCTCGTTGAGAAAGGCGGTGGCGGCCTGCAGCAGCGGCCAGGCCAATGCAACGCCGGTACCCTCGCCCAAGCGCAAACCCAGATCAAGCAAGGGTTGTGCGTTCATCGCCACCAGTTGGATTTTGTGGCCAGCCTCGGCCGAGCGATGGCAATAGACACAGTAATCGCGTGCCGCCGGCGCAATGTGCATGGCAACGAGCGCCGCCGCGCCGACCACGAAGCCGTCGATGAGCACGGCCATACGGCGTTCGGCCGCTGCCAAAATCACGCCCACCATGGTGGCGATTTCGAAACCACCAAACTGACGCAATACATCCAATGGGTCAGTCACGTTGCCCGTGCGCGCGATGGCCTGGCTGAGCAATTGTTGCTTGCGGGAAAGGCCGGCGTCATCCAGACCTGTGCCACGACCGACACAGTCGGCCAGCGGCTGTTTGCTCAGGCAATGTGTGATCAGGCTGGCCGAAGCCGTGTTGCCGATGCCCATTTCGCCCAGGCCAATGACGTTGCAGCCTTGCTCGGCATAACGCGCGACGAGCGCCGCGCCGTTATCGATGGCCGCCGCACATTGTTCGGCCGTCATCGCTGGTGCTTCGAGATAGTTCTCGGTGCCGAGGGCAATCTTGGCGTCAATCAGACCATCACGCGTGCCGAAGTCGTGCGCGACACCGCAATCAACGACGGCGAGCGGCAAATCATGTGCGCGCGTAAAGACGTTGATCGCAGCACCCCCCGCGAGAAAGTTTTCGACCATTTGCCAAGTAACGTCTTGCGGATAGGCCGACACGCCAGCCTTGGCTGCACCATGATCACCCGCGAACACGAGCATTTGTGGCCGGGTGAGTTGGGGCGTTTCGCTTTGCTGGATTAGACCGATCTGTAACGCGAGCTGTTCCAGTTGGCCGAGCGCGCCGAGCGGCTTGGTTTTGCCGTCGATCTTTTTTTGTAGCGTATCCGCCAGTGCGCCCGCTGTCGGTTGAATCTTGAAATGATGCATGAGAGGTAACGATCCTTAATTTAGCCGCGCAATGCGAGTGGTATGCCCGCGACGGAAAGCGTGACGCGCTCACAACGCGTGGCGAGTTCCTGATTGAGCCGGCCTTGTTCGTCGGCAAAGCGGCGGGCCAATCGATTCTCCGGCACGACACCGGCGCCGATTTCATTACTCACCAAAATGATTTCGCCGGGCAACGTGGGTAAGACATCGAGCAAGGCCTGACGCTCCTGTGCAAAGAGCGCGCAATCGATCGGCTTGCCCAATTCTATCTGCATGCCCGCTTGGCCCTTAAAGACCAACGCCGATAGCCAGAGGGTGATGCAATCGACGATGAGGCAACGATCGGCTGCCGCTTGTGCCTTTAATGTATCGGCTAATTTCACAGGCTCTTCGACCGTGACCCAATGCGCAGGGCGACTACTTTGATGATGCGCGAGTCGTTCAGCCATCTCCGCATCCTGCGCTTCAGCGGTGGCGATGTAGATCACTTCCATTCCCAGCGCTTCGCAAACGACCGCCCGCTTTTCGGCGAGACGGCTTTTGCCGCTACGGGCGCCGCCAAGGATGAGTTCACGCATGACGGCTTTGCTCCAGAATGATGTCGATGGTTTGCCAGTCGAGATGTTGTTCAACGGTATCGGCGAGCCGATTCAGATCTGCCTCGCGTCGTGCTGCAAAATCGACCGGACTTGTTTCAACGCAACCCGCCCAATTCAGTAATGCACCCAAGGCCTGCGGCTGGTCGAGTACGCCATGGCAATACGTGCCCATCACCTGGCCATCGGCAGATATCGCGCCATCGACCCGGCCATCATCCAGCGTGACCAACGGGCGCTGCAGATCCCCGCCCTGGCTCACGCCCAAATGAATTTCGTAACCCTGCATAACGGGCTTGCCGGGCAATGTCAGTGTGCCCTGAACATTGTGCAACTGCTTTTCGGCCTCCAGCGTTGTTTCCATGTCGAGCCAACCCAGACCCGATGAGGTGCCCGAGGCACCCTCTAGCCCCTGTGGGTCATGCAGCTGCCGACCCAGCATCTGGAACCCCCCGCAGACACCGAGGACCTTGCCGCCATAGCGCAAATGTCGTTGTAACGCTTCGCCCCAACCCTGCGCCAACAACCAATCCAGATCGGCGCGTACGGCTTTGGAGCCCGGCAAGACAATGAGATCTGCTGACGGGATCGGCTGGTTAGGTCCGATCCATTGAAAATCAACTTCCGGGTGCAGACGCAATGGATCCAAATCGTTGTGATTCGAAACGCGTGGATACGCGGGGGCAATGACCTTGAGCTTAGTCGTCGACGACAACTCCTGCCCACCCGCAATGGCATCTTCAGCATCCAGAAAAAGGCCATGCAGATAGGGTAAGACGCCGAGCACCGGTTTGCCGGTGCGTTCTTCAAGCCAACGCAAGCCCGGCTCGAGGAGCGCGATGTCGCCCCGGAAACGATTGATGACAAAACCTTTGATGCGATTTTGTTCTGAGGGTGCGAGAACGTCGAGCGTGCCGACTAGGTGGGCGAATACGCCACCGCGGTCGATATCGGCGACCAGAATGACCGGACAGTCGACAGCTTCGGCAAAACCCATATTCGCGATGTCTCGATCGCGAAGATTAATCTCTGCCGGCGAGCCCGCACCTTCAACGAGCACGGCATCAAAGCGCCGGGTGAGTCGCTGCCAGGAATCGAGTACCGCATGCATGGCCCGCGGCTTGTAGGCGTGGTAATCCTTGGCGTCGAGATCGGCGGCGACCTTGCCCTGAATAATGACCTGGGCCTTGCGATCGGTGGTCGGTTTCAGCAAGACCGGATTGAAGTCTGTGTGGGGTGCGAGACCGCAGGCATAGGCCTGTAATGCCTGGGCACGACCAATTTCGCCCCCGTCTTCGGTGACGGCCGAATTGAGCGCCATGTTCTGCGGCTTGAACGGTGCAACGCGCACGCCCCGGCGTTGCAGAATGCGGCACATGGCGGCAACCAGTGTCGATTTTCCAGCATCGGAAGTGGTGCCCTGAACCATCAGGGAAACGGCGGTCATGAAGATCGGGTTGGCTGCAGAAAATAAAGGTCGGTGAACGGCGAATAGAGCGATTTTTAAGGCGCGTAATCGTTTATTATCCCATGCCTGACAAGGTTTTACGCCGCATGACCACCCCAGAAACGCCCTCGAGCCACCCCTTCCCCGAAGCTGCCCGCGATGCCGTCTATCAGGCCATTTTTTCGCGGCGGGATGTGCGCAGCCAATTTCTGCCCAAGCCGATTCCGGAAGAGGTTATCGGCCGTCTATTGATGGCGGCACACCATGCCCCCTCGGTCGGTTTTATGCAGCCCTGGAATTTTCTCTTGATCCGCTCGGAGGAGACCAAGACGCGCGTCCAGAACATCTTTCATAAAGCGAATGACGAGGCGCGCAGCCAGTTTGCCGGCGACCGTAAAGAGCTCTATAGCCGCATGAAATTGGAGGGCATTCTGGATGCCCCGGTTAATTTATGCGTGACCTGCGATCGGGAACGAACCGGGCAAACCGTACTCGGCCGGACCCATATGCGCGAGATGGATCTCTATAGCACCGTCTGCGCCGTACAGAACCTGTGGCTGGCGGCACGCGCCGAAGGTATCGGCGTTGGCTGGGTCAGCATTTTTCACCGCAACGAATTGCAAGACGCGCTCGGCATCCCGGAGTCCATCGTACCGATTGCCTATCTGTGCTTAGGGTACGTGAGCGAATTTCTCGAGAAACCCGAGTTAGAAAAAGCGGGTTGGCTGCCGCGCCTGCCACTCGAAGATCTGGTCTTTCACGAAACCTGGGGCAAGACGGGCGGCAATGATGACCCACTGGCAGCGCACTACCAGGCACTACGGAAACGTTATGGCTATGCTTGAACACGGCGGACGTTTACGGGCAGCAGCACTGGCTTACGGGATTCCGCTGGCATCGTGGCTGGATCTCTCAACGGGTATTAGCCCATGGGGATATCCGATTCCCACGATACCGGACACGGCTTGGCATCGTCTGCCCGATCCGGACGATGGCTTAACGTCTGTCGCGATCCCGTACTACGGCAACGATCACTTGTTGGCGACTTCAGGGAGTCAGGCAGCAATTCAGGCACTACCGCGACTGTTCAGCCTGGGGAACGTGACCATCATCGGGCCAACCTATAACGAACATGCGGCGGCATGGTGCGCAGCGGGGCATGCGGTGTCCTTTGTCACCGACCTGGATACGGCGGTCGACCATGCGGCACCGATCACGCTACTGTGCAACCCGAATAACCCGACCGCCACGCGCATTGATCGCGATAAGCTCCTGGCCGCTGCGCAACGGCTACTCAAGACAAACGGCTGGTTGATCGTTGATGAAGCCTATGGCGATGACACACCTGCTTTGAGTGTGACGCCTGATGCGGGTACCACCCACGCACCACAGTTGGTAACACTACGTTCGCTGGGAAAATTTTTTGGTCTGGCCGGCGCTCGCGTGGGATTTGCCTTTGGCGATCAGACACTACTCGATCAATTAAACGAACTGCTCGGCCCCTGGAGCATCAATGGCCCGGCACGGCATATCGCTGAATACGCACTCGCCGATACCATGTGGCAATCGCAGCAGCGCGATCGCATTCATGCCGCGGGCGAGCGGCTACGCGTACTATTGCTTTCGGCGTTACCGGCAGCGCAAATTGCCACAACAGGTCTGTTTAGCACCTGTACGCTAAAAAACCCGACAGAAGCCACCAGCCTCTACGAGCACCTCGCTAAACAAGGGATTCTCACCCGACTGTTCGCTACCGATGGCCTGGTGCGCATCGGCGTACCTGACGAGGACGCCTGGGCAAGACTCGGCGACGCATTACACACCTGGAAAGAATGACTGAGACATCATGACGCAAGAAACCCTATCGCCCACAAACGACGAGCAAGGCCGCAATGACCGGCACCAGCAACGCATGGTTCGAAAGAAAGATGTCGTTGATGAAAAAATTGCGGCGGCACAAACAGAAAAAGGCTTACTCCTGATTCACACGGGTAATGGCAAGGGCAAGTCATCGTCGGCCTTTGGCGTATTAGCGCGCGCTATCGGGCATGGCTTTCGTTGTGCTGTCGTTCAGTTCGTCAAGAGTCGTTCAGATTCCGGTGAAGAAGCTTTCTTCCAGAAATTTTCTGATCAGGTATCTTGGCAGGTGATGGGTGAAGGATTTACCTGGGAAACACAGGATCGCGAACGTGATAAACGTGCGGCTGTCGCCGCCTGGGATGAGGTTTGCAAAAAGCTGGCAGATCCATCGATCGATTTGGTCATTCTCGATGAATTTACCTACGCCTTTAAATACGGCTGGCTGGAACTTGAACCCGTGATTAAAGCGCTGCAGAATCGGCCGCTGATGCAGCACGTCATCATTACGGGCCGCGCCGCGCCACCCGCATTAATCGAGATCGCAGACACCGTGACCGAGATGGGCATGTTGAAGCATGCCTTTCAGCAAGGCATCAAGGCGATGCCCGGTATCGAGCACTAATCATGACGACGGCTGATCACATCCCATGCCCTGCGCTCATGATCGCTGCGCCAGCATCTGGCCAGGGCAAGACCATGATCACGGCCGCCTTAGCCCGCCTACACCGGCGCCAAGGTCGGCGCGTTAAGGTCTTCAAATGTGGCCCAGATTTTCTGGACCCACAGATTCACGCGGTCGCCAGCGAAGCGCCCTGCGAGAATCTGGATTTTCGTATGGGTGGCGAGGCGGATGTTGCCTGGCGTCTGGCGCGTGCCGCACGTGACAATGATGTGATTCTGATCGAAGGGGTGATGGGGCTTTTTGATGGCGATCCGTCTGCCGCCGATCTCGCGCGCCGCTACAACTTACCGATACTCGTCGTCATCGACGGCAGCGCCATGGCCAAGTCTTTTGGTGCTGTCGCGTTGGGCATGAAAACCTATCAGCCAGATACCCGCGTGGTTGGTGCGCTCGCCAATTGCGTGGGTTCGGCCTATCACGCACAACTGCTCGAACAGAGTCTGCCGGAGGACATTGCCTGGTTCGGTGCCGTGCCGCGCGACACGGCATCGGCACTCCCAGAGCGTCATCTGGGATTGCTGCCCGCAGCAGAGATTGCCGATCTGGCCCAGCGCATTGATCAACTGGCCGATCGTATTGCCACAACAGCGGCAGGAGCTTTGCCGCCGGTGGCTAGTTTCCCGAGCGCCTCGCAACCGGATAGCCCGCAGCTGCTTCAAGGCAAAATGATTGCTGTAGCGCGTGATGCCGCCTTCTGTTTTGCCTACCCGGCCAATATTGAATGTCTAGAAAGCATGGGCGCAACACTACGCTATTTTTCTCCGCTCAACGATACTGCGCTGCCTGAGTGTGATGCCGTCTGGCTGCCGGGTGGTTACCCGGAACTCCACTCGGACGCGTTAGCCGCCAACCCAGCGATGATCCAATCTCTCAAGCAGCATATTGATGCGAACAAACCCATGCTCGCCGAATGTGGCGGCATGATCGCTTTAGCGACCACACTGATCGATACAGATGATCAATCACATCCGTTGATGGGTATTCTTCCAGGCACCGTCCAGATGAAAAAGAAACTAGCCGCACTGGGCATGCAGTCGTTAGCGTTACCTTCAGGACAGTTGGGTGGCCACACCTTCCACTACTCCACCTTTGATTGCCCGTTAAATCCGATCACCCATACGCAGGATGCGCACCAGAAGCAGAGCGAGGCGGTCTATGGCGTCAATCGATTAACCGCAACTTACTTTCACGCCTACTTTCCTAGCGCGCCGGCCGCAGTTGCGGCACTCCTCAGTTGATGAACGATTGGGGATTGCCAACCTTGGCCTTAATGGTGATCGGCGCGTGTCTGCTGGATCGCCTGCTGGGCGAGCCAGCGCGGCTGCATCCGCTGGTAGGGTTTGGTCGATTGGCCGGTGCACTTGAAGCACGGTGGAATGGTGCCTCACTGAGCGTCCGACAGCGCCAACGGTGGGGCCAGCTCGCTTGGGCGCTGTTGGTTCTGCTGCCAACCGCATTCATAAGCTTCGCCATTGCCGTCCTCAGCGGACCGGTGCAAGTTGTACTCGGTACAGTCATCCTGTACCTGGTCATCGGCGGACGTTCGCTCCAGGAGCACGCCGAGCAGGTACGAAGTGACCTGGCAGCAGGCAATCTCGCCGATGCACGCGTGCATGTGAGCTGGCTCGTCTCGCGTGATACGCGACAGCTCGATGAGATGGGCATCAGCAAGGCTTGCGTTGAATCCGTACTAGAGAACGGCAACGACGCACTCTTTGCGCCGATTTTCTGGTTCTGTGTACTTGGTCCTGCCGGCGCTGTGCTCTACCGTCTTGCCAACACACTCGATGCGATGTGGGGTTACCGGACGGATCGCTATCTCAATTTCGGGCGCGCAGCAGCTAAACTGGACGATGCGCTGAATTATGTGCCTGCACGACTCACTGCGTTGAGCTACGCGCTCGTAGGCAACACCCAACATGCGCTGCGCTGCTGGCAAACTCAGGCAGCGGGGTGGGACAGTCCGAACGCAGGTCCAGTCATGGCCGCGGGTGCTGGCGCACTCGATTTACGCCTGGGCGGCGCTGCGGATTATCACGGGGCGACTGAACAACGGTCAGCGCTGGGCATCGGTGCCCAACCTGCGCGCAAGGATATTGCGCGAGCGCAAGGACTGATTCGTCATGCGCTTTGGCTGTGGCTCGCAGTGATAGTCTTCTGCGCCGCTGCAGCTGCAGCTGCAATCTTTTAAAATACGCGTTATGAATATCGTGCAAAATTTTCGCTGGTCTTTACCCATCGCCGTACTCGTGCTGGCCTCCAGCACTGTGCATGCCGCACCTGTGTCCGTAAAGGATGACCTGGGCAACACAGTGAGCCTCCCCGCACCCGCCACCCGCATCGTGACACTGTCACCATCGGTGGTTGAGGTTACCTATGCGGCGGGCGCTGGCGACCGTATCGTGGGCACCGTGGAATACAGCGACTTCCCTCCCCCCGCCCAACAAATCCCCCGTGTTGGCGGCCATTCCAAGATCAACCTGGAAGCCGTTGTGGCTGCCAAACCCGATCTCGTCATCGCTTGGGAATCGGGCAACTCGCCTTCCGCGATTGAGAAGATTCGCCAACTGGGCATTCCGGTCTATATGTCTCAACCACATAAGATGACGGACATCCCCGGAGAAATCGAGCGCATCGGCGTTCTGACAGCAACCGAATCCGTTGCCAGAAAATCGGCGAACGATTTCCGCAAGCGTTACCAGGCACTGGCCGCCAAATACAGCAACGGCGCCCCAGTGACGGTGTTTTACCAGGTCTGGCAAAATCCACTGATCACCATTGGTGGGCAACAGATCATGTCCGACGCGATTACGTTGTGCCGTGGCGAAAACATCTTCGCATCGCTCAAGCCATTAGCGCCGCGCGTGAGTTTCGAAGCAGTGATTGCCGCCAACCCTGAAGCCATCATCACGTCGGGCATGGCCGACCAGACACCGGAACTACTGGATGCCTGGAAGAAGTGGCCCGACCTGACCGCCACCCGTCGGAATAATTTTTTCTTTATCCAGTCGGATCTGATGAATCGCAGCGGACCACGCATTCTCGATGGCACACAACGTTTGTGCGAGGTATTACAAACCGCACGTGACCATCGCCCTGCCGTCAAAACACGATGAGCCGCCCCCTGCTTTCTAAAATTCAACACGAATGGCACGCCTTTCTGAATGGCCTGCAGTTTTTTACACGGATTCACGTACCTGATCGGATACCGCATTCAGCAGCGCTGTTAAACCACGCCGGACGTTATTTTCCTGCCATCGGCCTCATCGTTGGCCTGATCTGCGCTGCGACCTTCGGCATCGCCAGCACGGTCTTCCCACAAAGCGTGAGCGTCGTGCTGGCGATGGCGATGGGCATTTTCGTGACGGGTGCTTTTCACGAGGACGGTTTAACCGACATGACGGATGGCTTAGGCGGTGCCTGGGAAAAAGCACGCATCCTGGAGATCATGAAAGATTCTCGCGTTGGCAGCTATGGTGTGATTACCATTGTGCTGACCCTACTGATTAAATTTCTCTGCCTCAGCGAAATGAATGCAGCCTGGGTGCCTGTCTTACTAATAACCGGGCATGCGTTTTCGCGTTATTGCGCGGTACTGATCATGGCTGGTATGGATTACGTACGCGAAGATGCACAAAGCAAATCCAAACCGCTGGCTACCAAAATGCCGGGCAATGCCCTGGTAGTCGCTTCGGTGTTCGGCCTGCTGCCGCTACTGTGGCTGCCATTGAATGCACTCGTCGTCAGTGTGACTGCAGGACTTTTGATGACCATCTGGGTTGGCCGGAAACTACAAAAATGGCTGGGCGGCTACACGGGTGACTGCCTAGGCGCTGTTCAACAACTCAGCGAACTGGCCTTCTATCTAGGTGCCTTGGCCGTACTGCATTAACCCCGCAGGCTGCTTAGGCCGGCACAAACCATCGCTGCACCTGCCCTTGTTCGTCGGCACGATCAATCTGAACCAATGGATAACCATAGAGTCGCGACAGATTGTCAGCCGTTAGTACGGTGTCTGTCGAGCCATAGAGCCACTCGCCTTCACCAAACAACAGCAAGGCCGAATCAGAGTAACGATGCGCCAAACCCGGTTCGTGTATCACCATCAGGCAACTGATGCGATCCGCTCTCGCTTTATCTCGCAGCAAGTTCAAGACTTCAATCTGGTGGTTCAGATCCAGATGCGCTAATGGCTCATCCATAAAATAGAGTGTCGGATTCTGCGTCAGGATCGTGGCAACGGCCACACGTTGGCGCTCACCACCGGACAAGGTCAGCACATCGCGTTCGGCAAAGTCCGCCATGCCTACAGCAGACAGCGAGGCCATTGCTAGCGCATGATCTTCGTCTGACTCCCAAGACCAACGGTTGAGGTGTGGATGGCGGCCGGAGATGACCGTTTCCAGAACAGTGGCGCCGAACTGGTCTTGCTGCTTCTGCGCCAACCAACCACGCCAACACGCGGCAGCACGGTCTCCCCATGCGGCGTAGCCTTTGCCACCCAACAGCACATCGCCGGACATTTCGCCCCGTGGCAAGCCAGCAAGGCAAGAGAGCAATGTCGACTTGCCGACGCCATTGCGCCCGAGGATGGCGACCATGTCACCGGGATAGACTTCAAAGCCTAAACGTTCAGCAACTAACGTCTGCCCCACACGAAGCCCGACGCCATCAACCTTGAAAAGCGCTTTCAAGGTATCGCCTGAATGTGTTGGGTGGTTCATCATTGGTAGCGCGTCCGGTTGAGCAGGTACAGAAATACCGGTACACCAATCAATGCGGTCACAACACCCACCGGCAATTGTTGAGGCGCAATAAGAATGCGCGCTACCACATCGGCCAGCACGAGAAAGATGCCGCCGGCCAACATCGCGGTCGGTAGTAGTACTCGTTGATCATTGCCGACCAGCATACGAGTCAGGTGTGGGATCACTAGACCAACAAAGCCGACGGACCCGGCAGTGGTGACTGACACTGCGGTGGCCATCGACGCCAAAAGATAAACCGCCACCCGGACAAACGATACAGAAACCCCGAGGGCCTTCGCAGTATCGTTCCCGCGAATTAGTACGTTCAGATCTCTCGCCAACGGCGCAGTGAGCAGGCCGATGACGACGAGCCCGATGAGTGCATACGTTGGATTAACCCCCTGAGAAAAGTCGCCCATCAGCCAAAACAACATGCCCCGCAACCGTTCTTCTGGGGCAATCGACAACAACAGGGTAATTACTGCGCCGCACCCTGCAGCCACCATCACACCTGTCAATAACAACCGTGTCTGAGTCCAGCTGCCATCACCGTGGGCCAGGCCAAAGACCGTCAGGATGGCGATGAGCGCGCCGAGAAATGCGAAGCCATTCAACCCCGCAATACCCAAGCCAAAGAAGATTGCCAAAAGCGCACCCACTCCTGCACCGCCGGAAATGCCAAGGATGTAAGGGTCTGCCAACGGATTACGCAACAACACCTGCATCAAGGCACCGGCCAGGGCAAGCAGCCCGCCACAGGCAAATGCTGCCAGCGTACGCGGCAAGCGTAGATCGCGAATCACACTCGCGCCTGACGCTGAAGGATCTAACAAACTCGCCAGAACGTCTGCTACCGGGATCTTTACGCTACCCACCGACAACCCAATCACGATCGCCACAAGTGCCAACAGCGCTAACCATGCGAGTGCGAAGAAAAGTCGGTAACTTGTGTGCATTGGCAAAGTTTAACGTGTATCGAAGCGGAGACCGACAAAGATGTTGGATCCCGCTGTGCTGTATGCCGAATTATTGTAAGACGCGGTACTCGAAACAACATTGACGTATTGCTTGTTCAACACGTTGTTTAACCGCGCAAACAGAGACACATCCTTATAAATTTTTAAATTCCCATATAGGTTGAATAACGAATAGCCCCCCAGGGTCATGTTTTTATTTCCCCCACTATTTACACCCGGGTTGCTCTGCTGACTCCCTTGCGCCTGCATCTGAATACCCAGCTTCCAGTCCGTAACCGCCTTCTCAACCGTTAGGCTTCCAAATGCATACGGGTGGTACGCAAGAACATTGTTACCACCCGCATTAATCGCCGAGACAGAATCAGCATTTTGTGCGTTCTGATAATCAACGCTGCCCAAAATATTCAGTC
Organism: uncultured Dechloromonas sp.; assembly: GCA_937996725.1. Taxonomy (GTDB): domain Bacteria; phylum Pseudomonadota; class Gammaproteobacteria; order Burkholderiales; family Rhodocyclaceae; genus Fluviibacter. Next base: position 24,836 of record CALKUR010000120.1, read on the forward strand.
CCAATAGCGAACCATCATAGTTCGTCGTAACGCCCTGAATGACAGATCGTCCCACATTAATGTAGCTAGACTTAGTACTGTTGTAGTTCACTAGGTCCGTGATGTTGTTGTAGTAATAGATCACACCAACCTGGTGCTTTCCATCGTTATAGCGCAGACCCGCCTCCGTATTTTGTGAGCGCGTCGGCTGAAGGTTTGGATTACCCGTATATGTGCTCGGCCCATAATTTCCGGGGTAATAGAGTTGATTAAATGTTGGTGCCTGATAACCTGTTCCCCAGGAAGCAGTCGCCCGAAGTGATGGCACCAGAAAATAACCATACCCAACTGAACCAGTGGTCGCATTTCCGTACTGGCTATTGTTATCGCTCCGGATATTTGCCTGCGCTAGGTGCTTATCGATATCAGCATTCCATCCACCCTGGAACGAATTAATGATTCGCCCCGTTGTTGCATACATCGTGCTGGAATCAACATACTGATTCAGGAATTCATAGGCCAACATCCCGCTGCCTATGGGTAGCTTAATATCGTTTTGCCACTGCGCCTGCTTTTGGGTCGTATTGAAATATGTCTGACTATTATTAGCCAACCAGCTACGCGTATTATCTTGGCTGCTGCCAAATCGTATAAGACTTACCCAGTCCTCGCCGATTTTGTTTTTGGTGTACGCAGAAAGCACATTGAGTGACTCCATGCTGGTGGCCATGCTGGTTTTAGTTTGGGTATAAGCATTCTGTCCATTACCCCATAGTGCTTTAACCCCAATTTCTTGGCCGGGAACCACCGTGTAGGCAAAGTTACCCGAACCACTTGTGTTCGTATACGAGGCCGACGTTGGATTGTAGGCACTGGCATTCTGCATAAATGTCGGGAAACTGACCGAATGGGTATTTGATCCGTAAAGACTGTAGCTCAGGCCATTCTCGGAACCTTCTACGCCCAGGGTTTCTGTGGTCGTGTTATAGGTACCTGTTCCAACATCTGCATAAAACTTGGTGGGGCCTTCCCCTTTACGGGTAAACAGTTGAATGACGCCGCCAATGGCATCCGAGCCGTAGGAAGAAGATGTCGGCCCGCGCACCACCTCCATGCGACCAATCTGAGGCATGGGGATATACGCCCAGGGCGGTGCCCCGGTCGTTGCCGAATTAAGCCGTAGACCATCAACCAGCAAAATTGTCTGCGCATTAGATGCGCCTCTAATCTGCACAGTCGCATTCGTCCCTATCCCACCATTGGAACGCACGGTAATACCAGGCTGATTAGCCAGAATATCCGTGATCGGTTCGGCCGGGCTGTAATCCCGAATAGTTTCTTGATCAACGACCGTGACATCGGAAATCAGTTTGTTGTAACGGGTGGGCATCCGCGTTGCAGTCACAACAATCGGGTCAGCAATATCCGTCGGTTCGTACGGCACTTCTTGCGCAAGCACAGGCGGCGCTAATGCTGCGATGGCTAACGCCAACGCTTTCCGGGCGAAGCCCGGTGATTGGATGTAAGACATGACGACTCCAGGCGCACATGCGCCAAAGCCCGAACGAGCGTCCCCGCAGGTCAGGGCAATACAAAACGCTGAAAGGAGTGGTCAGATGGCCAATGAAAGATGGCGACCCGAAGCCGCCCTCCCGCAGCACAAGGATCCGAAAGGCCGGTCTCCGGGCTCGCGCGGGGCAGGACATTCCTGCCGAACGTGCCGCCTTCCCAGATCCGAAGATCCAGTGGCGTGAGGCACGACACAGCGCTTACCGTTGCGGGGGCAGCACCGGGATAGCAATTGCTTGCGTCACCGGTTTCCCGTTTCACTCTGAAGCAGCTTCACTGCAGCAGAGCACCGTTCGGAAGGCACCACGACTTTCGTCATGGCGCGGGCGGATTCTATCATCCCCTCCGGCGAAACCCGCCAACCATTTGAATTTCTTAGATTTAACCAAAATGCAGTTGACCCTGTCGGCTGCGCGCCCTATAGTTCGCGCCATGGATCACACTATTTCGCTGCTGGAACAAAAGCTGGATCAGCTGATTTCGCTGCTCGAACAATCCCGTTCGCTAAACGGGGATTTACGCGCACGCCTGAAGGTGGCTGAAACGCGGACCGAACAGCTCGAGACGCAGATGGATGCGGCGCGTAACAAGCTCGAGCAGGTGGTCGCCCATCTGCCAGAAACGGCGAGTCTGTCATGAGTACGGCGAATCATTTAGATGTCATTCTGTTTGGCCGCGAGTACCGGTTAGCCTGTCCGCCGGAACAGCAGGCTGCGTTAAATGCAGCCGTGGCGCTGGTCAACGCCAAGATGCAGGAAGTGGCCAGCAAAGGGCGTCAGGTGTCGACAGAGCGTGCGGCCATTATGGCGGCGCTGACCTTGGCCCACGATTTACTTGAAACGCAAAAGTCCGGTGCAGCCAGCGCGCCCGCCGCGGTTGACAGTAGCGAGGCGAAGCGTAAAGTCGAGCGCATGGTTGAACGCGCCGACGAAGCGATCGAAACGCATCAGAACGCGCTGTTCTAAAATAGTTTCAATGCCCCGAGCGGCGCAAGATGCCTTGCGTTTGCTTGAACCAATGCTTATAGCAATGGTCGGCGACCATGAAACCGCT
>CALKUR010000121.1 GCA_937996725.1 uncultured Dechloromonas sp.
AGATGTATTGCCTACAAGGCTCAAGTCCAATTCTTGGAGTTTGCTACGCATTTCGGGCGTTCTGAGGAGCTCCACAACATCCTTATTGATTTTTGCAACGATTGCGGCTGGCATGGTTCGAGGCGCCTGCAGGGTTTCAAAGAAGGTTGCGTCAAAGCCCGGTGCTACCGTTTCAGCAACTGTGGGCACATTCGGAGCAAGTGGAGATCGAACAGTCCCGGAGACTGCCAGAGCGGTCAACTTACCATCCCTAATTAGCGGCAAAACGACAGGTGTGGCGATGAAACCGCACTCAGCCTGCCCACTTGCGATATCGATCGCAGCAGGACTCGGACCACGGTATGGCACATGCGTCATTTTGATTCCTGTGGCATTGAGAAATGCCTCTGTAATCATGTGTCCGGGGCCACCGGTCCCGCTAGATGCATAGTTCATTGACTCAGACTTGGCTCGTTTGACCAAAGCAGCAGCACTGTCTAAACCCAGCTTGGGATTGCACACCAACATGGAGTTGAAGCTAGCCAAGTAAGTAATGGGCACCATATCTTTAATCGGATCCATCCCCATTTTTTTATAGATATGTGGGTTAACCGTATTCACAGAAGTCGGCCCACCCAGCAAGGTATGGTCGTCGGTGCTTCGGGCGACTTCTAACATGCCAATATTGCCTCCGGCCCCAGGCTTGTTATCGATCAACACTGGTTGCCCCCACTGTGCCTGCAACTTGGGCTGCAAAAGTCTGGCGATGATGTCAATAGGTGCTCCCGGTGCAGTAGGGACCACGATTCGCACTGGTTTTTGCGGCCAAGGCTTGGCGTCTTGCGCAATGCTCGTCAGTGGGGAAGTCACTGCAAAAGTTAGTGCCACAGCGCTTAGTAGTGATGTGAATTTAAAAGTTGTCATATCTGTCTCCTTGGTTGTTGGATTAGTGATTAGCGCCAGGTCATGAATGCCAGGCCGATTCCGGTGCCCACTGGGGTGCGGTAGACAGGGATGTATTCGGTGAAATCACTTCGTAGGTGTTCCACCATGCCGCTGAGCATCACCCAGTTGCGGATCTCCGAAGAACCCGATAACAGGGCCTCTTGAGGAATTTTTGAGAGCACGTTCGAATCATTAGCTTGAAGGGCTTGCACGATTTCACGGTCAAAAGCTTCTTCACACAAGAAATGACTTAAGCCGCCCGACGCCACCACTGCAACCCGCGCTTGGGATGAAGACGCTTTAAGAATCTTCCCAATTTTCTCGCCCACGGCTCTGCAACGAGCAGCCGTGGGCGTGTTGGGCGGAAAGTAAGTGTTGAGCATTACGGGCAACATCGGCACCTGTACCTCTTTCATCAGACGCTCGATGATGAATCCGAAAGCATGACCAAAACCGCGCTTGGTGGGATCAGACACGTTGGCGCACGAAGTCACATCAACCCCCTCGCGGATGAGGCCCGTTACCAACTCATTTGCTAGTTCTGGCGCGCCGGGGTAGCGGTGAGGAAAGTCCATTCGATAACCTGACCAGAATTTTGTGTCGGCCCAAGGGGGCATGCCTTCGAGATGTTCCGAAGGCTTCATCACGAGTTCGGCTCCTCGATAAACGGCTATGGCAGGGAAGTTGTCTGGGCTGAACAGCTCGCCTTGATCATCGCCAATAACCAACACGACGTCTGGTGTTACGGCCTTGAGTTGATCGGCCAAATGATTGAGTGCAACTTCTGCACGTTCAGCCAGCGCGGGAAAACCCGCCGGATCACTTTCGCGGGTGAACGGCTCGCCCCGCTGCTCAACAAGTTGATCGTAAGAAATCAACCGACCATCAAGCGTATTGAGAGACTTGTTTCGTCTGTCGTCGTTTGAACGGAACTCCCATTGAGCTCCACCAAGTACCAACAAAGGACTATGGGATGTACCGATACCGAGAACAATGTGCGCCACCTAAGCCTCCTTACATTCCGATGCCCTGACGGGCAGCAGAAGCGTTCAGGTATTTGTTGGCATCACCTTGCATGACTGGTGCACCCCCCTTGGCTTTGAGGCGTGGGAACAATCTTCGTGCATTGTTCTCGTAGATATTGGCACGATCCTCAGAGGTGAGGAAATCAATGTCATCAATCAAAGCCTTAATGTCATCGAACGATCGACCAGTTTCTGGATTAAGCGCAGTCCCAGATCCAGGGTTTTCCGTACCGAACACCACACGATCACTCCCCACCAATTTGATGAGCATGGCCAGCGAGTCCTTGGAATGAATCACTGTGTCGTAGTAAATACGTTTGATACTTTCATCGAAACTTTCCTTAAGTGGAAAACTCTTAGCCATTACTGGATGCATACGCTCGGCACGCCAACGACCAATTTGGTATGGAACTGCACCACCACCGTGAGAGACGATCACCTTGAGTTTTGGAAAGTCCAAGAAAACTCGTGAGTTAGCCAGCGCCAGAACGGCGAGACTTTCCTCGTCGATGAAGTGGGTACTGTAAGTACCTCGCCCCGTTTGATTACCACTGGAATGAACATGCGCTGGAATATCAAGTTCGCATAATTTTTCATACAAGGGATACCAAAATTCGTTGTCCAGTGTTGGTGTGCCGTTGTCACCCTCGCCCGGATCTGGGTTGAGAAGACAGCCAACAAAACCTAGCTCGTTCACGCAGCGCTCTAACTCAGCCAGTGAATGCTTGATGGCCTGACGCTGAATGTATATATCAACTTCGTGCAATGAATAGAGAGATGGGA
>CALKUR010000122.1 GCA_937996725.1 uncultured Dechloromonas sp.
ATGGTGCTCGATGGCCTCGATGGCCGTGTCGCCCGCATGACCAAAACCCAGAGTGCCTTCGGTGCCGAGTACGATTCGCTGGCCGATATGGTGTCATTTGGTGCAGCACCCGCACTGATCGTTTACGAATGGTCGCTGCGAGGAATGGGCAAATTTGGCTGGATGGCCGCATTCCTCTACTGCGCCGGTGCTGCGTTACGCCTCGCTCGTTTTAACACCACGCTGGAAGTGGTTGATAAGCGCTACTTCCAGGGTCTGCCCAGCCCGGCCGCTGCGGCACTCGTTGCTGGATTTATCTGGGTCATGGGGGATCTGGGCGTCGCAGGTCCGGATGTCGGCTGGCTGGCTGCACCGATCACGATCTTCGCTGGCGTTACCATGGTGACCAGCGTCAAGTTCTACTCATTCAAAGATATCAATCTGCGCAAGAGCGTCCCCTTCGTCGTGGTGGCCGCATTTGCCCTGGCGCTGGCGTTGATCTCCAGCTACCCGCCGGGTTGGCTGTTCGGATTCTTCTTGGTGTACGCCCTGTCGGGTTATGTTCTGGCCGTGTTGCCGAATCGTAAGGTGGGCAAGCCCGTCCGGTCGCCACGCCTGCAAACCCCACCGCAAGAATAAGCCGATGCGCGGAAATTCGCGCCGGTTGGCGGGTTTCTCTCTCATCGAATTACTGGTGGTCATGGTCGTTGTGGCGGTGTTGGCTGGCATTGCCTATCCGGCTTATACCAGCCACCTCAAACGTAGCCATCGCGCTGATGCACGTGCTGAGCTTCTGCGCATGCAGATGGTCGTCGAAAAGCAGCGACTCACCACGCTGGGTGCGCAGCCGTCATTGCCCTCAGGCTGGGTAACCACATCCGCAGTGGCCAAGCACTATCAACTCACCTTGCAGCCGATGGGCCAGAACTATGCGTTGGAAGCGCGCGCATTGCCGGGCGATGGACAGAGCAACGACCAGCAGGGTGAAGCCTCCTGTGCGGTATTGCGTTTAGTGGTCCAAGGGCTGGATACCCGTTATGAGCCAGCGGCCTGCTGGCAATAAAACCTCGGCCGTTCGTCGGCATGAACGAGGCATCTCGCTGATTGAAACGCTGGTGGCCATGGCCTTAGGCCTCCTCGTGCTGGCGGGCGTACTGCAACTGATGAATCAGCTCGTTGACGGTAATGCCAGCACCATCAAGGTGGCCCGCTTGGAGCAAGATGCCCGATCCGTGATGGATGTCATCATTCAGGATCTCCGCCGCGCTGGAAGCTTTCCAGAAGCCACCCGCGACCTTGGTGACCCCAAGCGCTTTATGCAGGATCAGCCATCCGTCGCATTGATCGATGATGAATCGCTGCAGACAGGAAAATCCGGGTCGTCCATTAGCTATGCCTATCGCGAATCCGACGGCAAACTGACTCAGGGCAAGTTTTCTCTGGATGCCAAAGCGGGGTCCGTGCAAATGCATACGGGGACGGCATCAGCGCCGGAAACCATTACCGACCCGGCGTTTATGAACGTCACCACGCTGTCATTCACGCCCACGATCAGCGTCAGCCAGTCGGGCACATTGCAAGAAGTGCAGACCGCCATCGAAGTCCGGCTCGTTACGCGATTGAAATCAGACGCTGCCGTCGAGCGTCAACTGATAGATCGCGTCCTTCTGAGAAATACGGTGCTGAAGTGACTGGCCAGTTGCCAAGGCCAGATCGAGGACTGGCAGTATTGCCCGTGGCACTTATCCTGCTGACGGGTGCTGCGTTGATCTTGCTGTTTGCCCAGAAGAACCTGCTGGTCGATCTGCAGATCACCCGCAATGGGTATGCCAGTCGACTGGCCTATGCGGCCGCAGATTCCGGTTTGGCTGTCGCGCTGTCAAAATTGAACGACCCAGCACAACGCAAAACGCTGCTCGGCGAAACAAAAGGTGCGGGTACGTACGATGCAATCGTCTCGCCTGAGTTGACGCAGACACTAGGAGAATCGGTGGAGGCGCGTGTCAAACTCAAAGCGCTCAACCTGGGCGGTGCCGATATCCGGCTGCAGCTTCAAAGTACCGGTTGTGTCAGCGACTGCAATAAAGGTCGAGCCACGGTGTCGCAGACGGTGGCGATGCGTGGTGGTATCCATCAAATTCCCTATGCGCTCCTTTCGGCACGTGGCAGTATCGATGCCAGTGGCCCAGTTGCCCTGAGCAACCAAACGCCAGCGGTTCGCGGCATGCTGATGCATGCAGGCACCACAATTACTCGGGATGAGGTCGTGCAACGCGCTAGCATTCCGGGCCAGAATCCCGATCTGGCAGAGGTAGGGCAAGATCAGCGGTATGCCCAGCAATCGGCGGACCAGTTTTTCGAGCACTGGTTTGGCGCCGATAAGAGTTTTATCCGGCAATCTGCAGCGCGCGTTGCCTGCTCGGGTGACTGTTCGAGCAGTGTGGCCACGTTAGGGAGCCGGGTGGTCTGGTTAGAGGGTAACGCCCGGCTGAGCAGCGGCAATCTGGGTTCAGTGACGGCACCCGTCATCATCATTGCCACCGGGCCGCTACAGCTCAGCGGTTCGGTACGCATTACCGGCATTGTTTACAGCATGGCCCCAACGACCACATTGCAACTGGGTTCAGGTTCGGTCGATGGCGCTGTGATCGCAGAAAATTCGCTCAACGTATCTCAAGGCGGACGGCTGAGCTATAACCCCGCGGTATTGCAGCGTGCGCAAAGCACCCTAGGACGTTTTGTGCCGGTGCCAGGCAGTTGGAGTGACGGCGAATGAGGCGTACCGTCCAGCGGCGGCATGGCCAAGCCGGCTTCAGTCTGATCGAAGTGCTCGTCGCACTGGTTATTCTCGGCGTGGGTCTCTTGGGGTTGGCGCGCCTGCAATTATTTTTGCTGGCGGGCACGGCAGATACCGTCGCCTATGATCAGGCTGTTCGTTTGGCGAATAACCAGACCGAAGTACTCCGTTTTACCAAAAGCGCCGGTAGCGTACCAACCAGTGGTGCCGATGAACAAAGGCTGCATGGTATGACTTTCCAACGAACCTGGGCGGTCGCCTGCGAGGTCGATCAAGCTTGTCAGGCCAAAGTAACGGTCACCTGGGTCGAACCCAGAAGCGATGGACAGCAAGGCCGCCGTGAACTCGTGCTTAATGCCTGGCTGGCCCCGCAGGCATCGGCGGAGCAGGGTTGGCTGGTGCAATCTGGTCCGCCCGGGCGTGAGACTTTGCCCTGATTTTTGCTATAATTCTGCGCTTGGAGCCGATGTAGCTCAGTTGGTAGAGCAGCGCATTCGTAATGCGAAGGTCGCCAGTTCGATTCCGGCCATCGGCACCATCTCCAATGCAAAGCCTCGACACATGTCGGGGCTTTTTTATTAAGGCTCATAACGCATGAAAATCTGGGTTGATGCTGATGCGTGTCCGATTGCCATTAAGGAAGTCCTTTATCGCGCAGCGAATCGCGCCAAGGTACCCGTTACCCTGATTGCTAACCAGATGTTGCGCGTACCGCCATCGCCGTGGATCAAGGCGCTGCAGGTACCCGCTGGTTTTGATGTGGCAGACCAACGTATCGTGCAAGAGGCAGCGTCCGGAGATTTGGTGGTCACGTCGGATATTCCGCTGGCATCGCAAGTGATTGCCAAAGGAGCGCTCGTGCTCGATTCGCGGGGCGAACTCATGAATACGCACAACATCGAAGGGCGGCTCACCATGCGGAACTTCATGGAAGGCCTGCGGAACAGTGGTGTTGATACCGGCGGCCCATCGGGGCTATCCAAATCTGATGTCCAGAACTTTGCCAATCAGTTAGATCGGCTGCTGGCTAAAAGGCGATCCAGCAAACCTTAATGTGCGCCTTTGGCGTCGGGCCGGGTTTTGTAGAACGTGACCGGGCTGGCCGCGGCAGCTTTGAGGATGCTTTGCTTGATCTTGCCCATGACATGCATCTCGCAGGGCTTGCAATCAAAACGCAGGGTGAGTTTCTCTTTGCCGTTGATCAACTGTAGGGGTTCGGCGCGCACGGTGCCTTGCACACCGGTGACGCCTTTGGCCTGTTTGGGGCACAGGTTGAGCGAGAAGCGAACACAATGCTTGGTGATCATCAGGCTGACTTCCCCGGCTTCTTCGTGTGACTCGTAGGCAGCATCAATCACCTGGACGCCATGCTTGGCGTAGAAGTCGCGCGCTTGTTGATTGAACACATTCGCCAGATAGCTGAGTGAGTCTTCGGGGTAGGGTGCCGGCGGTGACACAGGCGTGGCGCGCGGTAGTCGATGCCAGGCATGGGTTCTAGCTGTTTCTAAGGTTTCGACGGCAGAGCGACGTAGCGTATTCAGTTGCGATGCGGGTATAAACCAAGGCTGCGATAGGTTCACTTCGATGTTGATCGGCTTAAAAATCGTATCGCCCAGACGGTGTAAACCATCGCGCAGCTTGGTTTCAGATTGCACGGGGTCGTTGGCAATTTGGAACGGGCCTTCTAATGTTGCATTGCCGCTGTGGCCGTCTTCGTCCATGAGTTCAAGGCGGAGCGCATCGCCGTCATCGCGCAGAGCGATGTAAACGCCGATGAGTCGTTCGGCCGATTTCTTATCGAGCGTACGCGTCCATTGCATGTCACGGTTGCGGTTGACTTGCACCCCGGCGCGTAGATCTTTGAAACCGGAGATCGGGTCTTTAGGCCAAAGCTTCCAGATACTGGGTGCGGTCGTGGCTTCGGCGCGGTTGATCTGAAGACCGATGAGGGTCTTCTGGAGATCGTAGTAGCAGAGGCCGTCCCCGTTGTTCAGCTGAATCTCCGGTGCGTCGGTGGTGAGTTCCAGGTGGTCCGACCGTACGTTGCTGATCCAGCCGATGGGTTGCCCTGGATTTTTGGGGGTATCAAAGGCACCGATATCCTCTTTGCGTCCCTGGACAAAATAATCCGTAAATTCCCGGTTGAAGTTCTGGTTAGGATCCGGCGTAAAGCTGAAGGTACTATGGCCGCTGGCGCTGCGGGCCAATTCCGGGCGTTCTTCCAGAATTTCGTCGAGCAGCAGGCGGTAATGCGCCGTGATGTTTTTGACGTAGGCCATGTCTTTGTAGCGGCCTTCAATCTTGAAGCTGCGGACACCGGCATCAATGAGGGCGCGTAGATTGTCGCTCTGGTTGTTATCTTTCATCGACAGCACGTGTTTATCGTGAGCGACGATGCGTCCCTGATTGTCTTTGACTTCATAAGGTAGGCGGCAGGCCTGTGAGCAGTCGCCCCGGTTGGCGCTGCGGCCGGTATGCGCATGGCTGATGTAGCAGAGCCCGCTATACGCCACGCAGAGTGCGCCATGAATAAAGAATTCGAGAGCGGCACGGCCGGGGGCATCTCGCGGACCCAGCGCCGTATCAATCGCGGCGATTTGGGGCAGCGTCAGTTCGCGTGCAAGTACGATCTGAGACAGGCCGCAGTCTTGCATGAAGCGGGCTTTTTCCGGGGTGCGGATATCGGTTTGTGTACTGGCATGTAGCTGGATGGGCGGTAGATCGATTTCCAGCAGCCCCATATCCTGAATGATTAGGGCATCAACGCCGGCATCGTAGAGTTGCCAGGCAAGCTTACGGGCGGGTTCCAGTTCGTTATCGCGCAGAATAGTGTTGAGCGTTACAAAGATACGGCTATTGAAACGATGCGCGTATTGAGCCAGCCGGGCGATGTCCTTCACGCTGTTATCGGCAGCCGCGCGGGCACCAAAGGAAGGCCCGCCAATGTAAACGGCGTCGGCTCCATGAATAACGGCCTCGATACCAATATCGGCATCGCGGGCGGGGGCAAGAAGTTCTAGATGATGCGGCAGCATGGGCGCTATGATATCGCTACATTGTCGAGGAGCGCGTTATGTCCCCCGTGCCTTTTGTAAGTCCCGAACCGACCCGTGATGCTGTGGATGCCATGCCTGGCGTGGTGCTGCTCGAATTTGGCATCAATGAATGCCCCCACTGCCAACGTGCCCAGCCGTTGATTGCGGATGCGCTTGCGCGTCATCCAGAAGTCCGGCATTTGCGTATTGAGGATGGCAAGGGGCGGCGTTTGGGGCGTACCTTTTCGGTCAAGCTCTGGCCGGCGCTGGTTTTTCTCAAAGACGGTCAGGAGGTCGCGCGTGTGCTTCGTCCGACTACGCAGCCTGAGGTTGATCAGGGATTCGCGGCGTTATAAAGAGTTAGCGGATGTACCCTTTGAGTACCGACCGAAACAGGTCGGTACCCGCCCTGTTAAGCCATTCGAAGGCCACCATTTCCCGACTAACGATCTGAGCGCCCAACTGGCGCATCCGTTCTAGGGCAAGTGCCTTATCCGTCGCCTTGCGTGACCCAACGGCTTCTTCCACCACGGCAACATTCCGGCCGGCGGCCAGCAGGTCCAGCACGGTCTGCTGTACGCAGACGTGGGATTCGGTGCCGCAGACCACCCATTGCTGCTTTTGTGCGGCGGGATGGCTGAGCAAATTACCCTCGGCCACGGCGGAAAAGTGGATTTTCTCGATGCGCTCGTCAGGGGTAGTGAGACGACCGATTTTTTCGGTGGTGGCACCCACGCCTTGGGGGTAGTGCTCCGTCACGAGCACCGGAACGCCAAGTTCGCGGGCGACGCCAATAAGCCAGGCAGCGTGCCCAACAACCTGATCGCTGTGCTCAATGGCGGGCAGTAGGCCGTCCTGCAGGTCAACGACCAGCAATATCGAACGATTTGCATCAAGTTTCATACGTCATCCCCTGTCGGCCGGGCGATTGGATCTGGCCGAAGCTATTGAACTCATAGGCAAAAACAATTGCCAGCGGCGCTTCTAGGGCTTATATTACAACCCATGTCTGCAATGTTCACGATGCTTCTCGCTCAAAAGGCCATCTCGGGTGGTCGGGCGACTGATTGGCTGCACCTGCTACTCGGTGCACGTCCGCTGCTGCGCTTGGCGCGCACATATTAAATCCCCCTCATTGCTAAAGACTGTGCCGGGTTGTCCCGGCGAAGTTCCCCAAGTTTCCAAATTGAATTCGGGTTGGGTCACAAATGCCCCGGCCTTCAGGAGCCTGACATGAAAAAAGACCGTTTGATTATTTTTGATACCACCTTGCGCGATGGCGAGCAAAGCCCGGGTGCGTCGATGACCAAGGACGAAAAGATCCGTGTGGCGCGCCAGCTGGAACGTATGCGCGTCGATGTGATCGAAGCGGGGTTTGCCGCCGCGTCGCCGGGTGATTTTGATTCGATTAATTCGATCGCTCATGCAGTTCGTGAATCGACGGTGTGTTCGCTGGCCCGTGCCAATGAAAACGACATCCGTCGTGCGGGTGAGGCGATTGCACCGGCACCGCGTAAACGCGTGCATACCTTTATTGCCACCAGCCCGATTCATATGGAAAAGAAGCTCCGTATGACACCGGACCAGGTGGTGGAGCAAGCCGTCAAAGCTATCGGCTGGGCGCGCCAGTACACCGACGATGTGGAATTTTCGGCAGAAGACGCCGGTCGTTCGGATATCGATTTTCTTTGCCGCGTTTTTGAAGCCGTCATCAAGGCCGGTGCCAAAACCCTGAATGTGCCGGATACCGTGGGTTACACCTTGCCAAGTCAGTATGGCGAAATCATCCGCCAGCTGATTGAGCGCGTACCCGGTTCTGACAAAGTGGTCTGGTCGGTGCATTGCCATAACGACCTCGGTTTGGCAGTCGCCAACTCGTTGTCGGCCGTCATGTGTGGTGCACGCCAGGTTGAATGTACGGTCAATGGTCTTGGCGAGCGCGCCGGTAACGCTTCTCTGGAAGAGGTCGTGATGGCGGTACGCACCCGTGCCGACATTTTCCCGGTGGAAACCGGCATCGACGCCACGCAGATCGTGCCCGCCTCAAAGCTTATTTCGCAGATTACCGGTTATCCGGTGCAGCCGAATAAGGCCATCGTTGGTGCCAATGCTTTTGCGCATGAATCCGGTATTCACCAGGATGGCGTGCTCAAGCATCGCGAAACCTACGAGATCATGCGGGCCGAAGATGTGGGCTGGACGCAGAACAAGCTGGTGTTGGGTAAGCACTCCGGCCGCAATGCGTTCAAATCACGCTTGAACGAACTGGGCGTGGTGCTCGATAGCGAAGAGGCTTTGAATGCCGCGTTCGCGAAGTTCAAAGAACTCGCCGACAAGAAACACGAGATCTTCGACGAGGATCTCCAGGCTTTGCTTTCAGATGAAGCCGTGACGCCGGAAGTCGAGTATTACAAATTGAACTACTCGCAAGTGAATTCCGAAACGGGTGAAACGCCGCATGCGCGCCTGATTCTCTCGGTGGGTGGCGAAGAGAAAAAAGGGGAAGCTACGGGCTCTGGCCCAGTGGACGCCACTTTCAAGGCTATCGAGTCAGTGCTCAATAGCGGTAGCGAATTGTTGCTCTACTCGGTGAATAACATTACCTCGGGCACCGATGCCCAGGGCGATGTGACGGTACGCCTGTCGAAGGGGGGTCGTGTGGTCAACGGCAGCGGTGCTGATACCGACATCGTGATCGCCTCGGTCAAAGCCTATCTGAATGCATTGAATCGATTGCATAACGAGCCCGCTAAACTCAATCCGCAGGAAGGTGTTTGAGGTCATCATGAGTGAAACCGTGAAGAACCAGAGCGGCAAAGCGACTACGGACGATGTCCGCATTGCCGCGATTAGCGAACTATCGCCGCCGGCCGCCGTGCTGGATGCATTCCCGGTCAATGCCGCGGTGGCTCAGCGGGTGACGGCCGCCCGTCAGGGTATTCACCGTGTGCTGCATGGCGCGGATGATCGGCTGGTGGTGGTGATTGGCCCGTGTTCGGTGCACGATACCGAGATGGCGCTGGACTATGCCCGTCGTCTGGCGGTTGAAGCCGAGCGCCTGTCGGACGACTTGCTGGTTGTGATGCGCGTTTACTTTGAGAAACCGCGCACAACGGTGGGCTGGAAGGGGCTGATCAACGACCCGCACCTGGACAACAGCTTCGACATCAATGAAGGCCTGCGCCGTGCGCGCAAGCTTCTGCTGGATGTCAATACGCTTGGCTTGCCATGCGCCACCGAGTTCCTCGACATGATCACGCCGCAGTATGTGGGCGACCTGATTAGCTGGGGTGCCATCGGTGCCCGTACGACGGAATCTCAAGTGCATCGCGAACTGGCATCTGGTCTATCGTGCCCGGTGGGTTTCAAAAACGGTACCGATGGCAATGTGCGCATCGCCATGGACGCCATCCGTTCGGCACAGTCGCCGCACCATTTTTTATCCGTGACTAAATCGGGTCATGCCGCCATCGTCCAGACCATCGGCAACGAAGACTGCCATGTGATTCTGCGTGGCGGTAAAGAGCCGAACTACGATGCCGCGAATGTGGATGCCGCTTGTACCGAGATGGCTAAGGCCGGCGTGCCGGCACGTGTGATGATCGACTTTTCACACGGCAACAGCCGCAAGGAATACCAACGCCAGATGGAAGTCTCCGCCGATGTCGCCGGTCAACTGGCGGCGGGTGAGGAGCGCATCATGGGCGTGATGGTGGAGTCGCACATCAACGCGGGCCGTCAGGATCTGGTGGCTGGTAAGCCGCTGGCGTATGGCGTGAGCATCACCGATGCCTGTATTAATTGGGATGACAGCGTCAAGCTGCTGGATCAGTTGGCAGAAGGTGTGCGTCAGCGTCGCTTGGCGGTGACCGACAAGTAAGCCCTATTGCCGCAATAAAAAAGCCCGGTCGCGTGATGCGCCGGGCTTTTTTACATCGGTCGTACGTGATTATTATTTGCTGCGGGTATTCTGCCAGAGCACATCGCCATTGCCGCCGGCACGGTTAAGCGTGCGACCAATCACAAAGAGCAAGTCAGATAAACGGTTCAGATACTGGCGGGCGTGGTCGGACACTGCTTCGTTATGGCCCAGATGCACGATCGAACGCTCGGCACGGCGGCAAATGGTGCGGGATAAGTGGGCTAAGGCCGCTGCGCGGGTGCCGCCGGGGAGAATGAATTCTTTGAGCGGCGTGAGCTTGCTGTTGTGCTCTTCAGCCCAGGCTTCCAGCTGTGCCACGTGTTCTTCCGTAATGCTCTTGTGTCCGGGAATGCAGACCTCACCGCCAAGATCGAACAGATGGTTCTGAACCGTCAGCAGGGCGTCGCGGAGATCGGCGCATTCAGTCGGAAAGGGCTCTGCCAGCAATACACCGATCGAAGAATTGAGTTCGTCGAGTTCGCCGAGCGTATCGATACGCGGGCTATCTTTGCCGACGCGGGATCCGTCGCCAAGTCCTGTTGTGCCGGCGTCGCCTGTGCGGGTGATGATTTTACTGAGTCGGTTGCCCATCAAGATCTCCTCAGGGAGTAGGGTTCTTTTTTACACCGCCCAGGAGCGCGGCGACCATGCGGGTTGGTCGACGTGGTTGGGTAGGTGCAGTCGTTGGATTCGTTGTCGTATTGACCGTGTCCACGGTCGTCGACTCGTAGGGTTTGTTGAAGTCGAAGCCGTCGGCAGCGACCTTGCTCAGGCGTGGCGGCGTATAGGCATTCATCGAGCGACTTGTGTCACGCGTTTCGTGACGCTCCGCACGCGCTGGGCGCTCACGTTCACGACGGCCTTCGCCCTCACGCCGCTCGCTACGATCATTGCGTGGTGCCTTATCCTGAGTGCGCTGGGTATTCAGCGCACTGCGGTCGCGCTTCTTGCCCGAGGGTGGGTAGCACCAGTCGTCTTCCGGGTCAAAACCCGGCACGATGCTTTGAACAATGGACTTGTTGATCAGCTTTTCGATATCGGCGAGAAAGCCAGTTTCGTCGGCACAGACCAGCGAGATCGCGTTACCCAGATTGCCAGCGCGACCGGTACGGCCGATGCGGTGGACGTAGTCTTCCGGGGTATGCGGCAGCTCGTAGTTCACGACATAGGGCAACTCTTCGATATCGAGCCCGCGCGCCGCGACATCGGTCGCGACCAGGGTTTGTATCTCCCCATTCTTGAAGGCGTTGAGCGCCTTCATGCGTTCTGATTGAGACTTATCCCCGTGGATGGCATCCGCTTTAATGCCGGCGTGGCCAAGTGCCCGGGCCAGTTTGCCGCACCCTTGCTTGGTCCGTACGAAGACCAACACTTGCGGCATGGTGCCGGTGCGCATCAGGTTGACCAGCAGCGGGAGTTTGCGATGTTCTGCCACCGGGTACACCTGGTGGGTAATCGTTTCCGAAACGCTATTACGGCGAGCGACCTCGATGAATTCGGGGTTCTGCAGCATGGTATCGGCCAGCTTCTGAATTTCGGCCGAGAAGGTGGCGGAGAAGAGCAGACCCTGACGGGTTTTAGGTAGCAGATTCAGAATCCGCTGCACATCAGGAATGAAGCCCATGTCGAGCATGCGATCAGCTTCGTCCAGCACGATCGCCTGCACAGACTGTAGATTGACCGCCTTTTGCTCTACCAGATCCAGAAACCGGCCCGGTGTCGCGACGAGAAATTCAACGCCCAGTTTGAGCTCGGCGATCTGCGGTTTGATATCCGTGCCGCCGTAAACGCAGGCGATGCGGTAGGGCAGATGTTTGCCGTAGGTTTTGAGGTTGTCGTAGACCTGAATCGCCAGTTCGCGCGTGGGGGTCAGGATGAGCGCGCGCACTGGGTGTTTGGCCGGCGAAGTGCTGCTGTTCGCGTGCGGCAGCAGGCGCTGGAGTAGTGGCAGACTGAACGCCGCAGTTTTGCCAGTACCGGTTTGGGCGCAGGCCTTAAGGTCGCGGCCGCTGATCACGGCGGGAATCGCTGCCGCCTGGATCGGTGTTGGCGTGGTGTAACCTGTTTCGGTAATGGCGCGCATGATCGCCGGGTCCAACCCCAGTTCAGCAAAGCTCGGGGTGGTTGAGGCGGTTGTTTCAGACGCCTCTGGCAGGGTTTCCGCCGCTAATTCCGCATTCAATTCAGTCATGGGCGGATTATACACAGCGCAACCCCCAGATTTGGCCTTTAAATCCGTATAATTCAGGGTTTTGGAGCAGTTTTAGCGCTCCTCGGATTCGATTATTCACACGATAGGATTCTTTATGTTCACGAACCGTCTGACTGGCAATTCCCGAATGGTTTCTTTGCGCACCCTGATCGCACTTGGCGTCATGGCTATCTCTGCGACAGCCCTGGCCAAAACCGAACTGACGATGGCGCACCAGCTCGAAGGCCAGCATGCCCGTGAACTCGAAAAATTGGTAGGCGCTTTTAACGCCGACAGCAAGGACGTGGAAGTCCGCCTGATCAAACGTGCGCCGGGTGGTAAACCGTCGGTTCTGAATCTGGCGACGCGTATCGATCTGGCGCAGTACCTGGGTAAACCGGATGCCTATGTGCCGGTGGAAAAGCTGCTGGCCGACAACAAGGTTAAATTCAACCCGAAAACCATCGCCGATCCGCTACGCAATGCGGTGACGGTGAAGGGCCAGGTCCAGGCGCTGCCAGTGGCGTTTACCACGCCGCTGTTGTTCTGGAATAAGGAACTCTTCCGCGAATCTGGTCTGGATGCCAACAAGCCCCCAAGAACCTGGGAAGAAGTTCAGGACTTTTCCGGCAAGATGAAGGCGCGTTGTTCCTACACGACCTCTTGGCCGGTGTGGGTACACATCGATAACGTATCGGCCTGGGCTGGAGCCCCAACGGTAGCGAACGATGGCAAGCTGGCCTTCAATACCCTGATTCAAGTACGCCATCTGGCACGTTTGACCTCGTGGTACAAGACGGAATACTTCACCAGTTTTGGTTACAACAATGAGGCCGATGCCCACTTCGTGAATGGCGAGTGCGCCATGATCACGACCAACGCCGAAATGGTGTCTGAACTGCAGGCAAACAACAAGTTCGATTATGGCGTGACGTCGCTGCCGGTGATCGACGACAACGCCGGCGCTCCGTTTAACACGCTGGCCGCGGGCGGTGCGATTTGGGTGGGTCAAGGTTTTGGTGCGAACGAATACAAGGCTGCCGCCAAGTTCCTGGAATTCACCCTAACACCACAGACGCAGCTGGCGATCACCCGTCAAGCCGGCTTCCTGCCGCTGACCCCTGCTGCTCAAGCCGGTGCCCAGAGTAAGTTGCTGCGTGACGATTTGAAGGCGCAGGATCTGGGTCTGGCCAACGTCATGAAGTCGGGTGCTGCTGGTGCTAATGTCGGCTGGATTTCGTTCAACCCGAAACTGCGTCAGATCGTGAATGAAGAAATGGATGCCGTGTTCCTGGGTAAGAAATCTGCCAAGAGCGCACTGGATAGCGCCGTCGCCCGTGGTCAGTCGGTGTATGAACCGTTGCCCACCGTGACGACCACCACCAAAAAGCGCAAGTAACCGCGACCTACATTCAATCTGCTAAGCACCAGTCCTAGGATCACCCCGTTATGAAAAGCGCCGAAATCCGAGAGAAGTTTCTCCGTTTCTTCGAATCCAAGGGTCACACGATTGTGCCCTCCAGCTCGCTGGTCCCGGGAAACGACCCGACCTTGCTCTTTACCAATTCGGGGATGGTGCAGTTCAAAGATGTTTTCCTAGGACAGGATAAACGGCCCTACACGCGTGCGACATCGTCGCAGCGTAGCGTGCGTGCCGGTGGTAAGCATAACGATCTGGAGAACGTCGGTTACACGGCACGTCACCACACGTTTTTTGAGATGCTGGGCAACTTCAGCTTCGGAGATTACTTCAAGCGCGATGCCATCCAGTTTGCCTGGGAATTGTTGACCGGTGTCTATGGTTTGCCGAAAGACAAGCTGTGGGTGACGGTGTACCAGGAAGACGACGAAGCCTACGACATCTGGTCGAAGGAAGTTGGCGTACCGGCCGAGCGCATCATTCGTATTGGTGACAATAAGGGTGCCCGCTACGCCTCGGATAACTTCTGGCAGATGGCCGATACCGGTCCGTGTGGCCCATGTACGGAAATTTTCTACGATCATGGTGCCGATATCTGGGGTGGCCCTCCGGGTTCGCCGGAAGAAGATGGTGACCGTTACATCGAGATTTGGAACTTGGTGTTCATGCAGTACAACCGTGATGAGAACGGCGTATTGCATCCGCTGCCGCGTCCTTGCGTCGATACCGGTATGGGCCTTGAACGGATCGCTGCCGTGCTACAACACGTGCATAGCAACTATGAAATCGATCTGTTTCAGGCATTGATCGCTGCCTCCCAGAAGGCGGTGCATGTGGCCGGTGGTGAAGCCGCGATCGATGCCGCCTCGCTGAAAGTTATCGCGGACCATATTCGCGCCTGCGCATTCCTGATTGTCGATGGCGTGATTCCTGGCAACGAAGGCCGTGGTTATGTGCTGCGTCGAATTGTCCGTCGGGCGATTCGTCATGGATACAAGCTGGGTGCCCGTACGCCGTTCTTTAATACGCTGGTGCCAGCCTTGGTCGCGGAGATGGGCATGGCCTATCCGGAACTGGCGCGTGCCGAACAGCGCGTCACGGACATTCTGCGGTTGGAAGAAGAGCGTTTCTTCGAGACCATCGCCCATGGCATGGAAATCCTGGATACGGCTCTGGCCAGCCTGCCGAAGGACGGTGTGCTGGATGGCGAGACGGCATTCAAACTCCACGACACCTATGGCTTTCCGCTGGATCTGACAGCCGATGTCTGCCGTGAGCGCGATCTCAACGTAGACGAAGCGGCCTTCGATGCAGCCATGACGCGTCAGCGTGAACAGGCGCGTGCCGCCGGCAAGTTCCAGATGAGTGCTGCCCTGGCATATGACGGCCCGGCGACACAGTTCGAGGGCTACGAACTATTAGCCACCGAATCAAACATCATCGCGCTCTATAAAGATGGCGTGGCGGTGAATAGTCTGGCGGCGGGTGACACGGGCGTCGTTGTGCTCGACAAGACGCCGTTCTATGCCGAGTCCGGTGGCCAGGTGGGTGATGACGGCGTGCTGACTTCCGTGCATGGCGAATTCCTTGTCGAAGATACGCAAAAGATTCAGGCGCAGGTCTTCGGTCATCATGGCACCGTGCGCCAGGGTTCGTTGAGCGTCGGCAATACGGTCGATGCACGCGTCAATGTCCTTGATCGTGAGCGTACGGTACGTAACCACTCCGCTACCCACCTAATGCATAAGGCGTTGCGTGAAGTGCTGGGCGAGCATGTGCAGCAGAAAGGTTCGCTGGTCGATTCGGAAAAGACCCGTTTCGACTTTGCGCACAATGCGCCGATGACGTTGGAACAGATTTGCGCGGTGGAAGATATCGTCAACCGCGAGATTATGCACAACCTGCCGACCGAAGCGCGTGAGATGGCGATTGAAGATGCCCAAAAGCTGGGTGCCATGATGCTGTTTGGCGAAAAGTACGGCGACAAGGTGCGCGTCCTGGATATTGGCACCTCACGTGAATTGTGTGGTGGTACGCATGTCACCCGTACGGGCGATATTGGCCTCTTTACGATTCTGTCCGAATCCGGCGTGGCCGCCGGGGTGCGACGGATCGAAGCCTTGTCGGGGGATTACGCACTCGCTGCCGTTCAGTTCCGCCGTCAGGCTTTGAACGAAGTGGCGGGCCTGGTGAAGTGCAAGCCGGCTGAATTGCCAACGCGTGTGAATGCCATGATCGAAGGCCAGAAGGCACAAGAGAAGGAAATCAACCGCCTACAATCCAAGCTGGCGGCTGCCCAGGGGGGCGATCTGGCCAGTAAGGCCGAACAGGTCAACGGCGTGACGGTGCTGTCCGTCAAGCTGGAAGGCGTGAGCGGTGCGGGTCTGCGCGAAACGCTGGATCAACTCAAGGATCAGCTAAAGTCGGCCGTCATCGTGCTCGGTGTCGCCGAAGGCGATAAGGTTTCCGTCATCGCTGGCGTGACCCCGGATCTGGTGAGCCGCTTCAAGGCCGGCGAATTGGTTAATTACGTGGCGTCCCAGGTTGGTGGTAAAGGCGGTGGCCGTCCAGATATGGCACAGGCTGGTGGTACGCAACCGGCTAATCTCGCCACTGCCTTGGCATCAGTTAAAACATGGGTGGCTGGGAAATAAATGAGCCGCCATCGTTTACCGTTATTGGTAGCCATGCTGTATGGCGTGATCTGCTTAACGGCATGGGGTGCAGATTCGTCGGCAACACCAGACCGAACGCCCTTATCGGCAAAGACAGTAAGCGGCGAAGAGGTGCTCCTGTTTCCGAATGGCCGTTGGGAATATGTGAATACAGCCAAAGCTGTGGAAGCTAAGAAAGTGGCAGATCAGTTCCCTGAGAACAAGGTCTGCCCGCCAGGGTCCCAAGGGGGTTTGTTGGGCGTGGGTCGCTGTATCATGCCCGGTGATAAAGACTACAACCGCCGAAGTCTTAGCGGTAAGTAATCAAAGCCGGGGCATTGGTGCCCCGCATCGCGTTAGAAGGGTAGTGCTAATCCAGGGCGTGCCTTGTGCAGCACGCGACGAAATTCGCTCTGAATGCGGGTTAGTGCTTCCGGTGTGTCGGCTTCAAAGCGCAGCACAACGACCGGCGTAGTGTTCGATGGGCGAGCGAGACCAAAGCCATCGTCATACTCCACGCGCAAACCATCAATGGTGATCACGTCGCGTGCGCCGGGGAAGTCCGGTGACACAGCCAACTCGGCCATCAGCGCATGCGGTTCGCCTTCTTTCATGGCGATATTCAGTTCCGGCGTGCTCTGGCTGTTCGGCAAGTTCTTTAACACCGGATTAGCGTTGGGTGCACGCGATAGAATTTCGAGCAGGCGGGCACCGGTGTACAGACCATCGTCGAAGCCGAACCAGCGTTCCTTAAAGAAGACGTGGCCACTCATTTCGCCGGCCAACGGTGCGCCAGTTTCCTTGAGTTTGGCCTTGATCAGCGCGTGACCAGTTTTCCACATCAGCGGTTGACCCCCAGCCTTGCGGATGGCTTCACCCAGTAGGCGTGAGCATTTCACGTCGAAGATGATCGATGCGCCTGGGCAGCGCGAGAGTACATCCTGTGCGAATAGCATCATCTGGCGATCCGGGAAGATCACCTCGCCGTCTTTGGTCACCACGCCAAGGCGATCACCATCGCCGTCAAAGGCGAGGCCGATTTCGGCGTCCGACTTCTTGAGCTCAGCGATCAGATCCTTGAGATTTTCTGGTTTGGAGGGATCCGGGTGATGGTTCGGGAAGGTGCCATCGATTTCGCAGTACATCGGAATGACTTTGCAGCCCATCCGGCGGAAGAGCTCAGGGGCTAACTCACCGGCAACGCCATTGCCGCAATCCACGGCAATCGTCATCGGGCGGGCGAGTTTGACATCGCCGACGATGCGGTCCAGGTAGTCAGCTTTGACATCAGCGGTACGCATCGTGCCCGGCTGGTCAGCCCAGTGGAGCTCGCCCGCTTCGATTCGTTGTTTTAGTGCCTGAATGGCGTCACCGGCCAGGGTGTCACCGGCGATGACCATTTTGAGGCCGTTGTAGTCGGGCGGATTGTGGCTGCCTGTGACCGAGACACAGGAATAGGTTTCAAGTTGGAAGCCGGCAAAATAAGTCACCGGTGTGGGTACGCAGCCCACATCAATGGCGTCGACACCGGCAGCAATAATGCCTTCCTGAAGCGCATGCGACAGGCTTGGGCCCGATAGGCGGCCATCCCGGCCAACGGCGATTGCCTTGACGCCCTTTTCTCGCGCCAGCGTGCCCAGGCCCACGCCAACCGCGCGCACCACATCGGGTGTCAATGTATCGTCGACAATGCCGCGAATGTCATAGGCTTTAAAAATCGAGGCGGGTAGGGCGGGAATGGGAAATTTAGCGCTGTGTGACATGGTGATCTCGTTCGTGAGGTTTTCAAGCGGGCAGCGTGAGTCCGAGCGTTTGTGCAAAAAAGTCAATTATACGGGTGGGGAGCCATAGGTCGCGATGGACACCATGACCACCACTAAAGCCCACATGGCCGCCCGTAGCAGGCGTTTCCAGCGTGACCGCGCTTGGGCATGTTGCCGGATTCGGGTAACAGGCATCTGCCAGAAACGGGTCGTTGCGTGGCATCAGCAACAATGTTGGCAGAGCGATATCGTTCAAGAGGGGCAGCGCCGATGCCCGGCGCCAGTAATCGTCGACGCCGGTGAAACCATGTAGCGGGGCCGTCACGGTATCGTCGAATTCCCGTAGGGTCGTTGCGGCACGCATCCGGGGCGCATCGAATAGATCGGGAAAGCGTTCAAGTCGTGCTTCGCCCTGAAGCTTCATCGTGCGCAAAAAGTGTTGGGTATAGACCTTCTGATTGGCACCCTGGTCTAACCATGCACCACAAGCGGCAACATCCATCGGGGGCGATATCGCTGCGGCCGCATCGATGACCTTGCTGGCGGACGCGCCTTGTTCCCCCAGCCATTTCATCAGGGCATTGCCGCCGAGTGAAACGCCGGCTGCACAAATCAGCCGGTCGGGATAACGCGCGCGGAACCGGCGTAAGATCCAGTCGATTTCTGTTGAATCGCCCGAATGATAAGCACGCGGTTGCCAGTTCAGTTCGCCGCTACAACCGCGAAAATGGGGTACGTACCCGGCCCACGAAATTCGCTGTAACGCCCGCGCCATGGTTCGGGCGTAATTTGATTGAGAGCCGCCCTCCAGGCCATGGAATAGGACAACGATTGGCGCGCCTGACGCGCCGGGGCTAATGCAATCGACGTCAATAAAATCAGCATCCGGTGTGTCCCAGCGTTCACGCGGCCAGTCGATGGGCGGTAATCGCAGTGTTTTCCAGACTGGCCAGAGGGTTTGCAGATGCCCGTTGAACAGCCAGAAGGGCGGTCGATAAGGTGTGAGCGGCAGCATCACTAGTGCAGCGTATGGGCGGCAGCAGCGGCTTGTGCTTCAATGGCCGCCAGCTGGGCAGTCGCCTGGTGGCAAACCAGTCGCCAGCCATTCGCACCGCGCACGTAGACATTCATGGCCGTCGTGATGCCGTTTCGCTTGACCAGCGCGTTGGGATGCTCGGTCTCGGTGAGCGCTTCCGGCACGTTGAACATCGTCACATTCTCCTGCACCAGATGAATGGCAACGAGCCCGCTCTGCCAGCGCATAAGGTTCATCACCTCGATCTCCAGATGGTGACACCCCGAAAAAATCGACTGCCACCCCTGGCGAATAGCCGCATGGCCAGCAGCGCGGCGTCCATCGGGGTCAATGCAAACAATGTCATCTTCATCGGCCCAGATCGCCATGAGCGCATCAATGTTGGCTTGTGCAACGCTCTGGTAAAAACCTTCTTCGGCCTCGTCCGGCGTCGAAAAATTCGGGACCGGGGCAGTCGGTGGGGGCAGGCTCATGGCAGCGCTCTGGGAGAAATGTCAAAAGATCGGATCGCGTCTAGCACGCGTATGGGCAAAAGCTGCGTCAGGCAATCCAGATGGCCGAAGCGGCAGGTACGCTCAAAGCAGGGGCTGCACGGCACCGGATGCTGCAGAATCGCCACCCGATTTGCCAGCGGCGGTGTAAATCCGGGCGACGAGGAGCCATACAACGCAACCAGCGGCCGATC
This sequence comes from uncultured Dechloromonas sp., assembly GCA_937996725.1. Taxonomy (GTDB): domain Bacteria; phylum Pseudomonadota; class Gammaproteobacteria; order Burkholderiales; family Rhodocyclaceae; genus Fluviibacter. The sequence continues at coordinate 19,483 of CALKUR010000122.1, forward strand.
TAAAGCAGCGGCCACGTGCATGAGCCCAGAGTCATTCGTCACCACCACATCCGCGCCGCTGAGCAGATCAATGGCATCGGCCAGCTGCGTGCGGCCACAGAGATTGATCGCGGCACCTGCGCTGAGGTCACGGATGGATTCGCCAAAGGGCGCATCTTTGTTCGAACCAATGATCCAGACGGTCCAACCCGATGCATGAAGATCGCGTGCCAGCGTGGCGAAATGTTCGGCCGGCCAGCGCTTCGCCGGGCCGAATTCTGCACCGGGGCAAAGCACGGCCAGTCGTGAGCCGCGGGCAATGCCAAGGCGATGGCATAGTCCCTCAAAGGCATTTGGGGTGACACGCAACATCGGGTGGTCGTCATCAGACGTTGTTGTGGCAGCCTCAGGCGCTAAGGCGAGGAAGCGATCGACCATCCGCGGCAGCGCCTGCTTATCTAGCGACTGGCGATTATTCAATAAACCGTAGCGGCACTCGCCCGTAAAACCTATTCGGTTGGGAATGCCGGCAAAGACAACCGGTAATGCCGACTTCAACGAATTCGGCAGGACGTAGGCGTTTTGGTAACCGTGCGATTTGAGCTGACGGCCAAGTTGCCAGCGTGCAGCGAGATCAAGCTTGCCGTGTGCAAACGGGGCGGAGATCACTTGGCCAACACCGGGCATGCGCTCGAATACGGGCGCGACCCAAGGCGGGGCCAGGACGTCAACAGACCGTTGGTCGTGTGCTGCGATACGCCGCAATAGCGGCTCACTCATCACGGCATCGCCGACCCAGGCCGGCGCGACAAGCAGGGAACTTGCGCTCATTTTAGGTAAGCGCAGCCCGCAATTAATGTCCGTGCGGCTGCGGACCAGAGAACGTGTACTGCGTGCCGCAATATGGGCAGGCCACTTCACCGGTCTTCAATACATCCAGAAACACGCGTGGGTGACCCGACCACAGTTGTACGCCTTTCGGCGGGCAATGCAGCGGTAAGTCAGCGGCGGTGACGGTCACTTTGGTGGCCGACAGGGTCTTTTCTAGCGGTGCGTTCATGGTCTGGACCTCGACAAAGAAGTGATCAGAAAGTGAATCAGATAAAGCTGAGCCAGTTTTCGTGCTTCGGATCTCGGCCGTTCACGGCGTCGAAGTAAGCCGACTGGATACGCTCGGTGACCGGGCCACGGCTACCGATACCGATCTTGCGGTTATCGAGTTCGCGGATCGGCGTTACTTCAGCGGCGGTGCCGGTAAAGAAGGCTTCGTCGGCGCAGTACACTTCGTCACGAGTAATGCGTTTTTCTTCGATCGAGATGCCTAGTTCACGAGCGAGCGTCATGACGCTGTCACGGGTAATGCCTTCCAGGCAGGACGCTAGTTCCGGTGTATAGAGCTTGCCGTTTTTTACGATGAATACGTTTTCGCCGGCACCTTCAGAAACATAGCCTTCGGTATCGAGCAACAATGCTTCATCGTAACCATCGGTAATGGCCTCATTATTGGCCAGAATCGAGTTGATGTAGTGACCGCCGGCTTTGGCGCGTACCATCGACACGTTGACATGGTGGCGAGTGAACGACGAGGTTTTGACACGAATACCCTTTTTCAAGCCGTCTTCACCCAGATAGGCACCCCACGCCCATGCGCCGATGGCGACGTGCACCTTGGCACCCTTTGGCGATACGCCCATCTTTTCCGAACCATAATAGACCAGCGGACGGATGTAGGCGCTCTCCAGATTGTTGGCGCGGACCACTTCCTTCTGGGCTTCGTTGATCGTTTCTTGGTCGTAGGGGATTTCTTTCTGGAAGATATGGGCCGAGTTGAACAGGCGGCGGGTGTGATCTTGCAGGCGGAAAATCGATGTGCCGCGACCGGTATCGTAGGCGCGGACCCCTTCAAACACGCTCATGCCATAGTGGAGCGAGTGGGTCAGAACGTGGGTGTTGGCATCGCGCCAGGGGACGAGCTTGCCGTCCAGCCAGATAAAACCGTCGCGGTCAGACATCGACATGATGTGAATCCTTTGGTGAAACGTCGCAATGAAATCGCCCGCTTGACCGGCGGTTGAAGACGAGCCGGACACGCTGCAAACAATGCCCTAATTTTAGCCGATTTCCGGCCGGAAATCAGGTGTGGCGGTCGGTCTGACGGGTGCTTTTTGAGCGGCTTCGGTAAAATGGCGGGCATGAATAGCCAAAATCATCGCTGGAAGCCTAGCGTCACCGTAGCGGCCTTGGTCGAGCAGGATGGCCGTTTTTTGGTGGTCGAAGAAGAAACGTCTGCCGGCTTACGTTTTAACCAACCTGCGGGCCATATGGATGCCGGTGAGTCGCTGATTGCTGCCTGCGCCCGTGAGGCTCTGGAAGAAACCGGCTGCTTTGTAACGCCGCGTTCTTTGGTCGGCGTGTACCAATGGACGGTGCCGGCCGGTGACACGACCTATCTGCGCTTTGCCTTTGACTGCCAGCTCGATCGCATCGAAGCGGGTCGGCAACTCGATGACGGTATCGTCGCCGCACACTGGCTCACCTTGGATGACTTGCGAGCTACGCAGGAACGTCATCGCAGTCCGCTCGTGCTGCAATGTGTCGAGGACTGGATCGCCGGCCGCCGCTTGCCGCTCGACAGCATCCGGCATTACGACTGATTGTATGCGGGCACGCTGGGCTCAATATCTGCTGCCACTGGCTTTGTGTCTGGTCAGCGCTTCCGCCAGTGCCGACGCTTTGATTGTCGTCTGCTACAACTGGGGCTGCCTCGCAAAGCAAGCCATTAGTTATCCGGAACCTTGGTTACGCAAAACATTCCAGCCGCTACGCCAAGCAAAAACGCCTGAGGCAGAGCGGATCGCCGCCGCCGAGGTGGTGCAGCGCTTTTACCGTAAAGCGGCTGAGCAGAGCCCGATTGGTGCTGACGCGCCGGGTAATGACGAAGACCCGAGCGTTAATGGTCGGATGGATTGCATTGATCATTCCACCACGACTAAGAACATCCTCTCGTATCTGCAACACCGTAAGATTTTGCGCTGGCACGACGTCGGTCCCTATGCGCACCGGTCGTTGTTGGTTACCTCCCATTACAGCGCCACCCTCATAGAGCGGGATGCGGATGGGGCGGATGATGAATCGATCTACGTCATCGACCCCTGGGAGGTCGACCCAGGCACCTTGCCGCACCTGGCGCCCGTGAGAGAATGGGCGGGACCGCGTTTCTACTCGCTGGAAACACAACATCACACATCTAGCTCGTCGACAGTTTTGACGCGCTGATTCGCTGCTTCAAGGAATTCGAATGTCCTCTGCTCCCACCGTTGTCGTTGGCCTCTCAGGCGGTGTTGATTCATCGGTCGCCGCACTCCTGCTCAAGGAGCAGGGCTACCGTGTCATCGGCCTGTTCATGAAGAACTGGGAAGACGACGATACCGATGAGTTCTGCAGCACACGCCAGGATCTGATCGATGTTATGAGCGTGGCCGATATCCTCGGTATCGACATCGAGGTCGTCAACTTCGCCAAGGAATATCGCGACCGCGTGTTTTCGATCTTCCTGCAGGAGTACAACGCCGGCCGCACGCCGAACCCTGACGTGCTGTGCAATTCTGAAATCAAATTCGCCGCGTTTCTGGATCATGCCGTCAGCCTCGGCGCTGATTTCATTGCGACCGGGCATTACGCAGGCGTGCAGGATTTTGACGGCAAGCGCCAGCTGCTCAAAGCCGAAGACGGCAACAAGGATCAGAGCTATTTTCTCTACCGGCTGAATCAGTCGCAGCTCAAGCCGGCGCTATTCCCATTGGCCAATTGGCTCAAGCCCGAAGTCCGCGCCAAAGCCGAGGCGGCAGGTTTGCCAGTAGCCGGCAAGAAAGATTCCACCGGCATTTGCTTCATCGGCGAACGACCATTCAATGATTTTTTGCAGCGTTATGTGCCGCAGAACCCGGGCGAAATCCGCGATCTGGATTCCGGCAAATTACTGGGCACGCATCAGGGCTTTGCGTTTCATACCATTGGCCAGCGCAAGGGGCTCCACATCGGGGGCGTCAAAGGCCACGATACGCAAGCGGGCGAGCATGATGCCTGGTACGTCGCCACCAAAGACATGCAAACCAATGTGCTGTACGTGGTTTCAGGGCATGATCATCCGGCGTTGTACGTGAACGAAGTCACCATCGCCGACATGAACTGGATTGCCGGCGAGTCACCGCATACGCACTGGGTCTATACCGCCAAAACCCGTTACCGCATGCCGGATACTGCCTGTGAAATCGAACGCATCGACACAGATCGTGCCGTTGTCCGTTTCGCCGCCCCGCAATGGGCGGTGACGCCGGGACAGTCTCTGGTGTTGTACGAGAGCCGCGTTTGTCTGGGGGGCGGCATCATCGAATCGACCCGTATGGCGGGCCGGTCCGATGGGGCAAACCTCGATCTACAGTCGCTCGCGGACTAATTACTGCTCGGCCAGCGACTGCTTGCCGCTGGGTCGTTGTGCCAGCTGATCGAATAGATACGCCAAGTTCGGATGCGGCGAACGCCAGTCGCGTTCGGGTTGGCGCAGATCCAGATAGACCAGCGTACTGAATAGCGCCAGATCGCCCAGAGAAATCTCTTTGCCGTTCACCCAGGCGTCATTGCCGAGGCTAATGCTCGCAAAATCCAAGGCGCGGCTAATCGCATTGTTGTGCAGGGTGATGTTGCCGGGTTCCTGCTTTTCCTCCGGGCGAATACGTTCATTACGCACGGCAATCGCCGAATCCATAATGCCGTCAGCTAAGGCCTCCCAGCGTTTCACGCGCATGCGCGCTAGGGCGTTATCCCGCGGAATCAGAATCGGGTCGTCGTTGAGCGTATCCACATACTCGGCGATCACCGGCGAATCGAACACGCAGGTTTCATCATCCAGAATCAGCGCTGGAATACGTCCGAGCGGATTGACGCGCACAACCAGGCTGCCCGGCTCACGTGGCGGGTCGATCAGGTATTCATGCGGGATGTTCTTTTCCAGTAGCATCAGGCGCACTTTGCGCACGTAGGGGCTGGTCGGGGTACCAAGTAGTTTCATCATTAGAGTCCGTGATTTTTAAACCAGGCCAGACCCATGGTCCAAGCCTTTTCGGCAGCTTCGCGATTGTAGCTGGCGCGGTAATCCGCATTGAAAGCATGACCCACACCGGGGAAGATCACAATCTCCGAACCACTGCCAGATTCTTTCAATGCGGCCTGCATCTTAGCCACGCCTTCCAGAGGGATGCCGGTATCTTTTTCAGCATACAGCCCCAGTACCGGCACTTTGATCTTGTCGCCGATATCGATCGGGTCGAGCGGGCGAATATCGGCCTTCATGTTTTCCACGCGGCCGTAGTACGCCAGGCCGGCCGTGAGCGACGGATTGTGATACGCGTATTCCCACACGGCACGACCGCCCCAGCAGAAGCCGACAGCACCCGCACGCTTGGGGTCGCCAGAGAGATGCTTGCGGGCATAGGCCAGGGTCGTATCCAGATCACCATTCACTTGGGCATCCGGTGTTTTCAGCACAATGTTCTGGAAGAGGTCGGGGATCTCTTTGTACTGTGTCACATCACCTTGGCGAACAAAGAGTTCCGGCGCAATCGCCAGGTAACCGGCCTTGGCATAGCGCCGACACACATCCTGAATGTGCTCGTGTACCCCGAAGATTTCGTGAATCACCAAAATCACCGGGTAGCGTCCGGCCTTGGCCGGGCGGGCGTAGTACGCCGGAATCGTGCCGTCTTTGGCCGGGATATTGACTTGACCATCCTTGAGACCGGTGCGATCCGTCTGGACCACCTGTGCCAGCACCGGCCCTGCAGCCACGGCGTAGCTGGTCGACAGTACGCCAGCAATAAAGTTGCGTCGAGAAATCGTCATGAGGGGGGCACCTAAAAATGGGCAGTAATCGTCACCTTACACGGAAGGCCCGGCTTAGCCCAGCGCCGCAAAGGCAGGCGAGGGCGCAACCTCGCCGGGGCCGCCCCAGATGGTAAAATCACCCCTTTGATTTCCACGGATTCAGGAGCGACAGATGTCTATTGGTCTTGGTGCTTTAACGGCCCTTTCACCCCTTGATGGGCGCTATGCCGCCAAGGTTGACCCCCTGCGTCCGCACTTCTCGGAATATGGCCTGATCCACGCCCGTTTGCGTGTCGAGATCGAATGGCTCAAGGCGCTGGCCGCCGAACCGCATTTCGCCGAAATCCCCGCGTTCTCGCCGGCCACCATCGCCGAGCTAGACGCCCTAGTCAACAACTTCACTGAAAGCGATGCCGCCGAAGTAAAGGGCATCGAAGCCACGACCAACCACGACGTCAAGGCGCTGGAATACTGGATCAAAGATAAGACCAAAGCGAACGCCGAAGTCACCAAGGTCAGCGAGTTCATCCACTTTGCCTGTACCTCGGAAGACATCAATAATCTGTCGCATGCCCTGATGTGCCAGGGTGCCCGTGAGCAAGTCATGCTGCCGACGCTAGATCGCGTCATCGCCAAGCTGACCGAGATGGCCCACGCGCATGCCGAAGTGCCGATGATGAGTCGCACGCATGGTCAGCCGGCCACGCCGTCAACCATCGGCAAAGAAATCGCCAACGTTGCCTACCGTCTGCAACGCGCCCGTGTGCGTATCGCCCAGGTCGAACTGCTCGGCAAAATCAACGGTGCCGTCGGTAACTACAACGCCCACCTCGCCGCGTATCCCGGTTACGACTGGGAAGGCTTCGCCAAGAAGTTTGTCGAATCGCTGGGTCTGACCTTTAACCCGTACACGATTCAAATCGAGCCGCACGATGCGCTGGCTGAACTCTTCGACGCCTTCGCCCGCGCCAACGGCATCCTCATCGACCTCGACCGCGACGTCTGGGGCTACATCTCGCTGGGCTTCTTCAAGCAGAAGGTCAAAGCGGGCGAGGTCGGTTCGTCGACCATGCCGCACAAGGTCAACCCGATTCGTTTTGAGAACGCCGAGTCGAACCTCGAGCTTTCGAGCGCGATTCTCGATTCGCTTGCGGCCACCCTGGTCACCTCGCGCATGCAGCGCGACCTGACCGACTCTTCGTCTCAGCGCAACATCGGTCTAGGCCTCGGTCACTCGATGCTTGCTCTCGACAACGTGACCCGCGGACTCGGTGAGGTTGAACTTTCGGTTGCCGTTCTCGAAACCGATCTGCTCGACAACTGGGAGGTGCTCGGAGAGGCGATTCAGACAGTGATTCGTGCCGAGGTTGCCGCCGGTGTTGCCGATGGTGGTGTGGCCCCAGATCCACTCGCCCTTGAGGGCCGTGCCGCCGATGGGGAGCAGGTCGAGGAACACCTGGACGTCGGCGCCGACGCGGTTGCGGTCGAAGACAAGCTCAAGCCGTCGATCGTCGCGGTGACCGCCGAGTTCGCTTGGGCGACATCGACCACTTCGCTGACTGGATGGTCGCGGAGTACCTCGCTACCAAGCTCTCGGTAATGATTCGAGTCGACGCCGCAGTCAATCTCGGCATGGGTCACGTATATCGCGCGCTAGCGCTAGCTCAAGAGCTTGCGATGCACGAACTGCAGATTGTGATTAGTTCGCACTCTGAGTTGTCGCGCGATTTCTTTGCACAGCATCCGTTCCGCGTGACTGAGGTCGAAAGCGATGAGGCTTTTTACGCGCTCGCCGATTCGGAACAGCCTGACGTGATCATTCTCGACCTGATGATGCCGAAGATGGATGGATTGGAGTTTCTATCCAAGGTCAAGGAAATGGGTGTCGAATCCCCTGTGGTCATGATTACCGGACACGGCACCATCGATACTGCTGTGGAGTCAATCAAAAAGGGTGCATTTGATTTTATTCAAAAGCCATTGGACTTGAATCGCGTATTGGTAACGGTGCGCAACGCGACACAATCTGTGCAGATGGTGCGTGAGACCAAGTCGTTAAAAAAGAAAGTAGCTCGCATAGTAGGTACCCAAATTGTAGGAAACAGCAAAGGCATTCAGGAAGTGATTTCCATGGTTGATACCGTGGCACCAACCGAAGCGCGTGTGCTGATTTTGGGACCCAATGGAGCAGGAAAGGAACTCATTGCACGCCAGCTGCACGAGAAGAGCAATAGAGCGCAAGGACCCTTTGTAGAGGTCAATTGCGCAGCGATTCCCGGTGAGTTGATCGAGAGTGAATTGTTTGGTCACGAGAAGGGAGCCTTTACCAGTGCGGTGAAAACCAAGCCCGGAAAGTTTGAAATGGCTGAGGGCGGTAGCATTTTCTTGGATGAGATTGGCGATATGCCGCTCAATATGCAGGTGAAAATTCTGCGCGTGTTGCAAGAGCGTTTGCTCACACGTTTGGGTTCTGAACGCCAAGTGGCTTTGGATGTGCGCGTGATTGCCGCCACCAACAAAGACCTGCGCGTGGCCATTGCCGAGCGCCAGTTCCGTGAAGATTTGTATTTCCGCATCAGCACTTTCAAGCTGCGGGTGCCACCTCTGCGTGAGCGCCAGGGCGATATCTTGCCTTTGGTGGCCAGCTTGTTGTTGCGCCATGCGCCCAATGCACAAGAATTCACTTTAAGTGATGAAGCCCAAGCACAGTTGTTGGCTTACCCATGGCCAGGCAATGTGCGCGAATTGGAAAACGTGGTGCAGCGCGCTGTGGTGTTGTGTTCCGATCAGCACATTGAAGCGCATCA
>CALKUR010000123.1 GCA_937996725.1 uncultured Dechloromonas sp.
GAAGACACTCTTTCCCTACACGACGCTCTTCCGATCTACTCGCTGCATCATTCTTCCTATTGGCTTGTGAGCGTCTGGCCCCTCGTTACCAGGAGCCGATGATTGGCACCTTATTCATTCTTGCGGCCACCGCCGGCATATTGGTGCTGGCCGGTGACCCGCATGCGGGCGAGCATATGACCGACCTACTCTCCGGCCAAATTCTCTGGGTGTCGCAAGGACAACTCATTACTTGCGGTGCGCTCACCGGCATATTGTTGGTGGCGTTATGGGTGACCCGTCAAAGCCGCAACACGTTTTATGGGCTCTTTGCCGTAGCGATTACCTTGTCGGTACAGATGGTCGGTGTGTATCTGGTCTTTGCCACACTGATTATTCCCGCGCTGGCCACGGTGCAGATTCGCTTGGCACAAACCCGGTATCGGGTAGCGTATATCCTGGCCGCGCTCGCCTACGCGATGGGCCTGACCGGATCTGCACTGCTGGATTTACCGAGTGGGCCCTTGATTGTCTGGGCACTGGCTGTGTGCGGACTTTTAACGCATTTCAGTCGTAGAATAAAAGCTGTTTAATTGGAGGAAACTATCATGCGTCGCTTCACCATTGCCGCTGCCGCTCTCTGCACTGCCGCCACTGTTTATGCCGCCGATGCCAAAGTCGGCACTATCAAGATTGATGACCCCTGGACTCGGTCTGGCCAAACGGGGCAAATGACTGGTGCCTTCATGGAGATCAAAAACAAGGGCGCGGCCGATAAGCTCGTCTCCGCCAGCAGCGATGCCGCCAAAGTGACTGAGCTGCACGCCAGCGATACCAGCAATGGTGTAATGACCATGCGCAAGGTTGATACTATGGATATCCCGGCCGACAGCGAGCTGAAATTAAAACCAGGCGGGTATCACGTCATGCTGATTGGCCTGACGCGTCCGCTGGTAGCCGGTGAGAAGCTGCCGATCAAGCTGAAGTTCGAAAAAGCAGGCGAAGTGACCGTTGACGCCAAAATTAAAGACAAAGGTGGCATGGGGCATTAACTCCGCGCCTACTCACGCTACACAAGAGGCCTCCGATGGAGGTTTCTTGTGTTCGTGCAATGGTCGTTAGAACTTGACGTTGATGGCGGTGTAGTAGGAGATGCCCATGCCGGGCACAGGAACACCATAGGGAACACTGTTCATTCCCATCGTTGTGCCTTGTCCCTGATAGGCACCACCCAGTGGCTGGTAGTACAACGTGTTAAAGACGTTGTTAATACCCGCATCAATACGCGTCTTGCTCCAGGAATAACTTGCCTTCAAGTTGGTCAAGAAGTAACCCGGTGTCGGGATCTCATTTCGCTCGACCGACAAGAAGTTGTTCTTGTTAGCGACCGCTACCAGCTGGACCTGGTTATCCCAACCACCATATTGGTGCGTAAAGTTGAGCTTCCCGTTCACCGGCATAACGTTATAGAGACCATAGCCTGTGACCAGGTTTTTACCGTAGGTCCAGTTGAATAGGCCCTGAGCACTAAATCGACCAAAATCCGTTTTTGCAATGGGCATCTGGCCGTCTAAATCGATCCCTGCCAAATTCGAGTTCTGGTTCACGTAACGCATGACATTAAAACGGCCTGGCACTAATGGATTAGTTGGATTACCTGTTTGGGCGTTACCGGTCCACTGAACCGCATCGATGTAGTTTTGAACGTAGGAGTAGAAGGGTGAAGCTTTCGCCATCCACTCGCGGTCTGAGGTATGCAGACCCCAAGCGCCCGACGCGGTGTAGGCAGTCTCTTGCTTCAAGTTGGGGTTGCCAAAGTAGCCGTTACCATCCCCTACAAAGTTGTTCATGATGGCATTCATAGAGGATGTAGACCAGGAATAGAGCTCATACATATTTGGCGCACGCACCTGACGGGCAAGCCCCAACTCCATATCCTGTTGCTCACTGTGCTTGTAATTTGTCGTCAGAGTGACATCGACATCGTTAAAGTTCCGATACAGACCATTATTATTAAAAGCCGCAGCATCCGTTCTTTCATTGGCACCCATCATGTCACTATTGGTGTAACCATTAACATGGCCAGTCGACGAGTTTACTAATGAGTATCGGACGCCAAATAACGTCTTCAGTTTCGGATCAAACTGCTTTTCCCATTCCCCAAAGACTGACGATATGTTTTGTAGGCCACCATTAATATTCTGAAAGGTGTTTGGGCCCATCATTGAAGACCCAGGCACGGGAGGCCACCAGTCGTTCAGGTAATAGCGTTGCCACTCAGCACCTGTCCGAACTAGCGATCCTTCACTGAGATTGATATCCCCTTTGACTTTGACCCCAGACGTATTGCTGTTGGTGTTCATCGGCATGCCTGGGGTGTTGTTGTTTCCATAAAAATACTGCTTATTAGGACCAAAGTTCATCGTGTGATTGAGGGTTTCGTAATAAGCCTGACCCTCTAACTTACCCCAATCGTAACCACCCCAGTACCGCAGATTAAATTTTTGCTGCTGGTTGCCCGTGAGATCCATGCGCTGGTTGGCGTAATTCTCATAGGGAATGTCCTGCCAGCTATATTGCAGCTGTAGTGTGTGCAGGTCGTGTTTTAAGGCCAGCGCCACAGCCTGATTGGTGGACTCGTACGATGTTGAACCCACCATATTAGGCGGCAAGGTCTGATTGCCACTGCTGGTCTTTTGCGTGGTTTGCGGCTGATGGAACTGACCACCGGCCGTGTAATTATTCGCCTGAGAGGTTGAGCCGGTGTAGGTCAAACTCAACCAGTCGGTGGCCGCCGTGACTTTGAGGTTAGCGCCGATGTTCTGGTTATTGGTGCTGTAAAACCCCCCAAAATTACCCGTGACTAGATTCTGGCCATCCTCAGCAAAGGTGGGCTGGCCTGTGCTGGCCACGATTGCGCCACCAATACTATTGAGACCCACACTAACGGGCTTAAGACTTTTATAGATTGTCAGGCTTTGCACGCTGGATGGATCCACATAGGACAACGGCGTGTTCATGTGATTCGGGCAGGCTGGGATGGCATCAACGCCATCGACCAGTACATTAATTCGCTGATCAGCTAAACCACGAATCACGGGTATGCTCGATACAGCACCGCCAACCTGGAAGGCTACACCCGAGACATTGGTCATCAGTGTTGCGGTATCAACATTCGCGGCCCGCTGGAGATCGAGCTCCTTGCCGACCACCGCGGCATCGGCGTTGAAACGCGTCGCCTTGACATCGACATTAATCGGTTCGGTGGTCGAGTCCTGCGCCCAGACGGGCACTTGTGGAAAAAGCGGGGCAAACATAAGACTCAGCGCAAGCGCGATCGGCTTGCGTACAAATGGTTTACGGGATTTCATTCACAACTCCAATCAGACAACGCCCGCCGCTGCGATGATCAATCGCGCAGACAGACGACGCACAACCGACCCAGAGAGTCGGCGCTTCAGGTCAGATCAACGTTGTGAAGGTGGCCCGGTGGCTGGTTCGGACCAGGCCCGGGTAAGGTAAACAGCCGTAAAGGCCAGTTGACCGACTTCGGCACCGGCAGTCTGGTGCACCTTGAAGTCGAATACTGCCGGCGGTGCGATGCCCGTTTGGCTCATTAAACAGAGCGGGCAATGCTCGTTGGATTTGGTTTGAGATTCGCTGTCAGCATCGTTACCGGCAACCCACACCTGGCTGCTGCCCTGCATGGTGCAGATCGTTTCCCATTGCCCTTCGCCCCCAGCGGCTTTAGCTTGCGCCACCGGCATGAACATCACCAGCGCCTGCCAACAGACGACCAAAGCTAACAGCCAGCGGCTGAGCCGTTGGCGAGCATGCGATGGCAGATGTAGATGCAATGTATATGGCATGGCGAATCCAAGCCGCATTATCGCTTAATACCCTGTGACACAACAAGGTTATTACCTGCAGCTCATGAGGCAAATAGATCCTGTCCCAGATATTGCCCGGGCATAACACCGTGCGGGCAAGCAAATAGTCCCCCGCCCACGTGCGTGGTGAACTGGTTCAGCATGTCGAACTGCGCCATGTTGGCAAAGATCCGGATAAACCCGGTTCGGGGATCACGCTGGTAACACTGGAACAGTAGTCCGGCATCAAAGGTCATCAGCTGCCGCCAGGGCGGCCAACGCTCGGCAAACTTGGCGATGCCGTTATCGTAGTTATAGGCACGCCTGAAGATTTCGGCACCGCCATTTCTTTCGGGCGCAGACAGCGCCGCATGGGAGAACTCGGCAACCACCGGGTTGCCTTCTTTGTCGACACGATCGAGGCCGAGGCTTTCGGCCTCCCGCTTTTTGCCGATCGGCGCACCGGAAGCCTTATGCCGACCCACGCTTTCTTCCTGGAACGCAATGTTCATGTTGTCCCAATGGTCTAGCGAGATACGAATCGGCCGAATGACCATGTAGGTACCACCGCGCAGCCATGACGGTGCCTCATCCCCCACCCAGACGAATTTGTTCATCGATTTGGGATCGCGTGGATTGACGTTAATAGACCCATCCATAAAACCCATTTGATTCCGCGGTGTCGTGTGCTTTTTGAAGCCGCCAGCAAAACCCGGCTGCCCCCACTTCATTTCTGCCACGCCATTGGCCAGCTTGGCAAAGCGACGAATGGTGGCTTCAACGACCATGAAGTCATCGGCGCATACCTGGACACAGAGGTCGCCGCCTGTTTTTTCCGGAATGAGTTGATCGCCCGCAAAACGGGGTAGATCCACCAGCGCTTCCGGACTACGGTTCTCGATACCGAAGCGGTCAACACCGTCTTTACTAAAAAGTGATGGGCCAAAACCAAAGTTCACGGTCAGGTTCGATACGCCTAGACCGACCGCCGCACCCGATACAATATGCGGCTGCTTTCGGTCCGCTTTGGCGTCAAACGTGGCAGGTGCCCGCATGACCTCGTCGGCGGCTTGGGTCCATTTCTTGAACAGCTCGATTAGTTGAGCACGATCATCTGTGGTGACATCGAATGCCACAAAATAAGTGTGGCGCGGCATATCATCGATGATGCCAGGCTGATGCGCACCCCAGAATCTGCGAGCATCTGTTTCTGTGTGCGCATCGTTGCCGGCCGCCAAAAGCCTAGGTGATGCTGCTGCCAGCGCAGAAGCGCCCGCAAGTGAAAACAATTGTCGACGTGTGAGATTCATGAGATAGCTCTCTTTAAAGATCAAGGTGCCGCAATGCGGAGGGCGTTGATATCGTCTTCGACGTAATAGAAGCTCTTGCCATCAGGCGCGAGTGCGATGCCAAATAGATTGCCGTTACCCGGCGGCGATTGCGCCTGATTGGCGTTGAGCCAGTGGGCGTAAATCTGCCGATCTGTTTTGGGGTCGATCTCGACGGCTTGGCCATTTTTGCCATTGGCGACAATCAGGTGGCCTTCCGGCGTCATCAACATCGCCAAGGGCCATGAGAGTAGACCATCTTTGGTCACCAGCCGACCCTTGCCAGCGCTGGTGGTGCGTGTGCTGGCTTTTTCAATGGCGGTGATTTCGTTGTCCAGGCCATCGGTCACATACAACGTATCGTCAGGCCCCAAGGTCAGCCCCGTCGGCCCCAATAGAAAGTTGGCCATATCTGCGCGATGCGAAAAACCATCGCCAACAACGGTTTGGCTGACCAGCACCGGTGGTTTGTCTTTAGGAATTTTGAGTTCGAGTCTCAGCACCGTAGCGTTGTGCTCCAGCACGGGGTACTTGGTGGCCGGGTCGATAACGCCTGGCCCTTTGAGACCAAAGCCAGCCATGCTGATGAATAGGGTTGCGGTGTCACCCCGATCAATGACCGCCATGTTGCCCCAGGGGCCATTGATGGTTGATCCCGCCCAGGTGGCAACGTGTTTGCCATTGCTATCGATCACCAGTAAACACCCATCGCCTTTGGTGGCGGTGGTGCCATCTTTACTCGGCGTACTACCGACAATGACCCAGCCCGTTTGCAGCATCGTCATGGCCGTCGTGAGCCCAACACCACCCGGGCAATCTTTTAAGGTCTTCGGCACCTGCGCAAAGAGTTTTGTTTCTTTGGTGCTCGGACGATAACGGATGATGGTTGTACCCGTGCCCTGTAGATTTGAGATGTCGTTAAAGTTATCGACGAGGATGTCATCTTTTTCGATAACGCCTGCGCTAACCGGAGCGACGATCACGGCATAGGGATTCACATCGCCATTCTCCGGAATCGTCGACGTCAGGAATTTATGTTTCTTGATGGTTTCAAGCATGCCCTGTGGTTGAGCAAATGCCTGACCTATTCCCATCAACAGGATCCCGCATAGCAATCCGAGAACCATTTTTTTGTACCCGTGCGTTTTTTTCATGGTGTTCATCGATGACGTCATTAGAAGTTAAAAATCGCCCGGACGCCGGCGACCAGCGCATTGGGTACGCGCGCGCCTGTGGGCGAGTTGGGGTTGGGGATGCCTGCGCCAGGGTTGTAGATGTATTGAATATCCGGCTGCAGCACGAACCAGGGTTTCACCTGATACTGATAAGTCAATTCACCCATCCATTCGTTGGTTGGGATGGGGCCTGATGTGCCGGAGACCATATAAGCATCGCGTGTGGCATTCGCGAACGAACTACTGACTTGCGCATAACCAAACCCTAAGCCCAAAGTATCTGCAGCGCGATTCTTGAGGGGGCTGTGCATGAGTAAGCCAAAGTTCGCACTCATGCTGATGGTGTTGCGATCTTGCTGCGGGGCGCCCATCACGCGACCAAAGAGTGAGACGGTTCGATTCGGATCCGTATCGCTACGCCAGATCAGCTGATCGGCCACGCCGTAGATGGCGTAGTTACCCTTGTGCATTTGTGGCTGACAATTACTGGCCGAGTTGGCGCATTCACCGCCGCCCATGGCCAGGCCAGCGCTGTCGTACTGCATATCGGCAAATGGCAAACTGTTGTACCAGGCACCGATCTTGTAGGTCCAGCCCAAGGGTTGTTTCTGTCCGGGGGAGACCATGCTGCCCAGCGACGGATAAGAAAACTGCGCTTCAACAATGCTGAGGGTTCCTTGGCCCATGCCGAATTGCATGCCGTGCAGGTTATTGAGCTGCGCGTTATCCAGATACTGCTTAGCGGGCGCGCCGTTATAAACGCCGGCCAGTAGCTGTACCCCATCAATGGGCCGCGCCGAGATGCGTGCACCGAGTGATGCCAACGGATAGGCTGGTCCACCGCCGGGCATGTTGTACGACGGCAGGGTGGCCCAACCAAACATGGTGTTCACAAAATACAGCGCATTGCTGCTGACCATGTATTCCTGATCGAGACTCTGCTGGCCGATTTTGACGTCGAGCCGGTCTTCTTCCAGAAACTTCTGGTCGTACCAGAGCTCCCAAAGGCGGGTCGTGGATTCGGCCTGAATACCGCTGATCGTCTGCAACGCCATGATGTTATTGTTTTCAACACCAAGGCCGCCGCGGATATTAATGAAGCTAGCATTGAATAAACCGCCGTAGTGGCCAAACGCCCGGTTGGTATCCATCTGCAGCAGCACCTGCGTCAGACCGTCGTAGCCATAACCCTGTTTGGCGCCGCCCATAGTATTGCCGAGGTATTCCTCAATGTCCTGAATACCTAAGGTAATGCCGTAGTTGCTGAGACTTTTGCGCAGGCCCCACATGTCGCCGAGCAACGCCTGGCTCCGGTTGGCCCCATTGAGAAAGCCGAATGCGCCGCTGGACTCCTCCAACTCATCGCCGGAGGCCGGGGTTGAGATAGGGGGCGGCAGCGCACTGGCTTCCGGGATGCAAAGTAGGGTACCCAAGCCTATTAATCCGGCTAAAAGTATGTTTTTTGAACGAGCCATTGCTTTATTGCGACTGAGAATAGTTATTATTGATCTCGAAATATAGCAGTTAGTGAGAATCGTTGTCAACTAAATCTCGGTTGCAAATCAGGCCTTTCTTTCGCGGACGCGCCTGATAGACTGATCACTCGGCCAGCAAAGTTCCTTGGCCAGACAGGGAGGCATTCATGAGCAAAAAGTGCTGCAACAGCAAACCCCGCTGCAAAGACTGTCCTTTGCGAAAAGCGGCCAAGAGGAAAAAGCAATGAAGGCCCCATTGCGCGGACGAGGCTTCGTCCAATGCCTCATCGCATTCTGTGTCATGTTCGGCCTGACGGCCTGCTCGGAGAAAACAAGCGTGACTATTCCAACCAAACCCGCTATTGCACTCACTAACCCACCCGGTACTGAAAGCATCGTCTTAGGCATGGGTTGCTTCTGGGGTGCTGAAAAACGGATGTCGCAGCTCCCTGGCGTGCTGGATGTGGAGAGCGGTTACGCCAATGGCGACATCGCCGGTGATTACGAATCGGTTCTGGCACATGAGCGCGCACTCAAGTTTGGCCGCGCGACGGGACGCAACCATACAGAAGTCGTCAAGGTGACGTTTGACCCGAAGAAGGTGACGTTGACGCAGGTATTGGCGCAGTTCTGGGAAAACCACGACCCGACTCAGGGCGATCGACAGGGTAACGATATTGGCTCCAATTACCGTAGCGCGATCTATACGCAGAGCGACGCACAGCTGCAAACCGCTACGGCCACCCGGGCCGTTTACCAGCAAGCGTTAACCGCTGCAGGCAAGGGGCAGATAACGACCGAAATTGCGCCGTTAACGGCCTATTACAAAGCCGAGGACTACCATCAGGATTATCTGGTCAAAAACCCAAACGGCTATTGTGGGCTGGGGGGGCTCGGCGTTCCCTACCCGGGCACCCAGGCCTCTCCCAACACGGGCTCAAGTGCTACTAATGGCTCAAGCGCGCCCCTCGTTGGCAACTCGCTGAACTTCCGGCGACAACTGGTTGTGTTTGAGGCAACGGATTGTGCCTACTGCAAGCAGTTCCAGAAGGAGATTCTGTCGCACTGGAAGTCCGATGTGCCCATCGTGCAAACGTTCAACACGAATCCTCCCACCGGCTGGGCTCTGGAAAAAACACTCTTCGCCACGCCGACCATTGTTCTCTTTGAAAAGGGCAAGGAAGTCTCGCGCTATACCGGGTACAACGGCGATCAGAAACGTTTCTGGCATTGGTTAGGGTTTCAGCTACTCACTCCGGAGCAGCGCAAAATTGCCTTTGAAGAGGGCACCGAATATCCGGGTACGGGATCGCATCTGGACGAAAAGCGGCCCGGCGTTTTTGTCGACCCGATCACCGGTGTCGCGCTATTTCGCAGCGATACCAAGTTTGATAGTGGTACAGGGTGGCCCAGCTTTTTCAACCCGCTACCCGGTTCGATTACGCTGCACGAGGACAATAGCCAGGGCATGCGCCGCGTTGAAGTGCGCAGCGCCAGTTCGGGTATTCATCTAGGCCATGTGTTTGACGATGGCCCCAAGCCGACCGGCAAGCGCTACTGCATTAACGGGAATGTACTGAAGTTCGTGCCTGACCAGTAAAATGCCGGGATGGACGCGCCACACACGACGACTAACCCACCACCCAAGTTGACGCAATACTGGCGGCTGATGCGCATGCATCGCCCGATCGGAACGCTGCTGCTATTGTGGCCAACCCTGTGGGCACTCTGGCTCGCTTCCGATGGTGCCCCCCCGCTGAATGTATTGATCATTTTCGTGCTGGGCACGTTTTTTATGCGTTCGGCCGGCTGCGTGATTAACGACCTCGCCGACCGCAATTTCGATGGCCATGTGGCACGAACCAAAGATCGGCCGCTGGTGGCCGGCTGGGTAACGCCGCGCGAAGCGCTCGCCGTCTTCGTGATTTTAGTCACATTGGCTGCAGTGACTGTGCTACCGGTTATTACGCCGCTGCTCGCCGGCCTTGCCGTGATTGCCGTCTTTCTTGCCGCGTCTTATCCCTTCACCAAACGCTTCTTCGCGATTCCCCAGGGCTATCTCGGCGTGGCGTTTGGCTTCGGCATCCCGATGGGGTTTGCGGCCATTTTGGGCACGGTGCCAGCGGTGGCCTGGTGGATGCTCTTGGCCAATATTTTCTGGGCTATTGCCTACGACACCGAGTATGCGATGGTCGATCGACCGGATGATGTCAAACTCGGCATCAAAACCTCGGCGATCACCTTTGGTCGCTATGATGTCGCCGCTGTGATGCTCTGTTACGGACTCACAATTGCCATTCTGGCTGCGGTTGGAGACACCATGAATCTGGGTGCCTTCTACTGGCTCGGCTTACTGTCGGCTGCTGCCATTGCGCTATATCACTACCAGCTGATCAAGGATCGAGACACGACGCGTTGCTTTGCCGCGTTCATGCATAACAATTGGTTCGGTGCCGCCATCTTCGCCGGCATCTTACTGGACAAACTTTTCTAAGACGCTGCTATGAACTATCACGACCTTCGCGACTTTATTGCCCAACTCGAAAAGATGGGTGAGCTCAAACGTGTCAGCACACCGGTCAGCCCGCATCTGGAAATGACCGAGATCTGCGATCGCGTCTTGCGCCAAGGAGGCCCGGCCATTCTGTTCGAAAACCCGACCGGCTACGATGTGCCGGTACTGGGCAATCTGTTCGGCACGGTGCGGCGCGTGGCGCTGGGCATGGGACAGAATGTGGCGACCGAGGCTGAGGCGCTCACAAAATTGCGCGAAGTCGGCCAGGTATTGGCCATGCTGAAAGAGCCAGAACCACCCAAAGGTTTTAAGGACGCTTGGGAAAAGCTGCCGCTGCTGAAACAGGTGCTGACAATGTCACCCAAACAGGTATCGTCGGCACCCTGCCAAGAAGTCGTGATCGAAGGCAAAGACGTCGACATTACGCGCCTACCGATCCAGCACTGCTGGCCGGGCGATGTGGCACCGCTGATCACTTGGGGCCTGACGGTGACGCGCGGCCCTAACAAAACGCGGCAGAATCTGGGGATCTACCGGCAACAGGTGCTGGGACCCAACAAGGTCATCATGCGTTGGCTAGCGCATCGCGGTGGCGCACTGGACTTTCGCGATCACCAGCAAGCCAACCCCGGGCAACCCTTCCCGGTGGCCGTGGTGCTGGGCTGCGACCCGGCAACGATTTTGGGTGCCGTTACCCCCGTGCCGGACACGCTCTCGGAATACCAATTCGCCGGCTTACTGCGCGGCAAAAAGACCGAACTGATCCGTTGCCTGGGCTCGACGCTGCAGGTACCAGCCTCGGCCGAGATTGTGCTGGAGGGCGTGATTCATCCTGAAGAAACCGCGCTGGAAGGCCCCTATGGTGACCACACCGGTTACTACAACGAGCAGGCGTCATTCCCGGTATTTACGATTGAGCGCATCACGATGCGCAAGAGTCCGATCTATCATTCAACGTATACGGGCAAGCCCCCCGATGAACCGGCGATGCTGGGTGTG
The DNA here is from genome assembly GCA_937996725.1 of uncultured Dechloromonas sp. Classification (GTDB taxonomy): domain Bacteria; phylum Pseudomonadota; class Gammaproteobacteria; order Burkholderiales; family Rhodocyclaceae; genus Fluviibacter. The sequence goes on from CALKUR010000123.1 coordinate 11,341, forward strand.
GCGCTGAATGAAGTTTTTGTGCCGCTATTACAAAAGCAATTCCCGGAAATTACTGACTTCTATTTGCCGCCGGAAGGCTGCTCGTACCGCATGGCCATTGTGAGCATCCGCAAGCAGTATGCCGGTCATGCGCGCCGCATCATGATGGGTGTATGGAGCTTTCTACGCCAGTTTATGTATACGAAGTTCATCATCGTGGTGGACCATGATGTGAATATCCGGGACTGGAAGGAAGTAGTCTGGGCGATGACCACACGCATGGACGCAACGCGCGATACGATGCTGGTCGACAATACGCCGATCGATTATCTGGACTTTGCGTCGCCGGTCGCGGGGCTGGGCAGCAAAATGGGACTCGACGCCACGAACAAGTGGCCAGGCGAAACCAACCGCGAATGGGGCACACCGATTGTGCACGACCCCGCCGTGAAGGCACGGGTCGATGCCCTATGGAACGAGTTGGGTCTGTAATACCCGGCGGTAATTACTCGGCGGGTAGTGCGCGCTTGCTGCCGTCGGCATTGAGCGCCACGTAAGTAATCAGCGCCTCGGTCACCTTGACGGTGACTGGGTTCGCCGGATGACGCTCGGCGTACATCTGCACTTTAATCGTGACAGAGCTACGACCACGTTTTTCGACCTCGGCAAAAAACGTCACGATATCGCCGACGGATACCGGTTGATGAAACTGGATCGTGTTGACCGCGACGGTGGCAATGCGACCGCGTGCGACTTTATGTCCCAACACAGCACCCGCCAGATCGATATGTCCCATGGTCCAACCGCCAAAGACGTCGCCATACTGATTGGCGTCAGACGGCATGGGGATGACCTTCAGCACGGGCGGCAGGTCGGGCATTTGGCAGGGGGTATCGATCATGAGGTTTTCGCCATCAGGTTAATGCTGCGGGGGTAAACTACAGGGGTTATTTTACGATTAGAAACCATGTCGCGTCACGGAAACAAACCGGTCGGTCCTGCCAGCAACGAGCCCCTTCATGTCTGGACGACGCTGAGGTCGCTACTGCCCTGGCTTTGGGCCTATAAGGCTCGAATGCTCACGGCCTTTGGTTGCCTGATTCTGGCCAAGCTGGCCAGCGTGTGGGTACCGATCATCTTCAAAGACATGATCGATGCGCTAACGCCGACCGAGAATGTGGCACTGGTACTCCCGGTTTCCCTGCTCCTGCTTTATGGGCTCATGCGCCTCGCTAGCACTGGGTTTAGTGAACTGCGTGAAATCCTCTTCGTGCGCGTCACACAGCAGGCCATTCGCCGGATTGCCCTTTCGGTTTTTACCCACCTACACAATCTATCGTTGCGCTTTCATCTGGAACGGCAAACCGGTGGCGTGTCGCGCGACATTGACCGCGGTACCCGCGCCATCTCTAACCTCATCAGTTACACGCTGTATTCGATCCTGCCGACGCTGATCGAGCTGCTAATGGTCATGGCGGTTCTGGCAATCGAATACGACCAGGTCTTTGTCTGGATCACGCTGGCTTCGATTGTTGCCTATGTCGCATTTACGGTCATCGTCTCGAATTGGCGGATTCATATCCGCCGCATGGTCAATGAGGCAGACTCTGCAGCCAACACCCGTGCCATCGACAGCCTGCTCAACTACGAGACCGTGAAGTACTTCAACAATGAGGCCTTCGAACTTAATCGCTACGATGAAGCCATGCGCCGTTGGGAAGACGCCTCGGTGCGCAGCCAGATGACGCTGACCGTATTGAATATGGGGCAGCAGGTGATCATCGTGGTCGGTCTGGTCGCGATGATGTGGCACGCCGCCAATGGCGTGGTGACCGGCCGTATGACGGTGGGCGACCTGGTGCTCGTCAATGCCTTTCTGATTCAGCTGTATATGCCGCTGAACTTTTTTGGCGTGGTCTATCGCGAGATCCGCCAAGCCCTGACCGATATCGAACGCATGTTCGGTTTGTTGGGCCAGAACCGCGAGATTGTTGACGCGCCGGATGCCCGGCCGTTGCCGCCCGCCCCGATTAGCGTGCATTTCGATAGCGTCGATTTCGCTTATGAACCCGCGCGCACTATTCTGAGCAATGTGTCGTTCGAGATTCCCGCCGGGCATACCGTAGCGGCCGTCGGCCACTCAGGTGCCGGTAAATCCACCCTGGCGCGACTGATCTACCGTTTCTATGATGTGACCGGAGGCCGCATCCTGATGAACGGTATCGATATCCGTAAGATCGACCAGCACAGCCTGCGTAGCGGCATTGCGATCGTGCCGCAGGATACGGTGTTGTTTAATGACACGCTGTACTACAACATTTTGTATGGCAACCCGACGGCGACGCGGGACGAAGTGTTCGCCGCCGCCAAGGCTGCCCACTTGCACGCGTTTGTCGAAACGCTACCGGATGGCTACGAAAGCCGCGTCGGCGAGCGTGGTCTCAAGCTTTCCGGCGGCGAGAAGCAGCGCGTCGCCATCGCCCGTGCCCTTCTCAAGAATCCGCCGATCCTGGTGTTTGATGAAGCTACCTCGGCACTAGACTCCAAAACCGAGAAGGCCATCCAGGCCAGTATGGATATCGCTGCGCGCGGCCGGACGACGCTGATTATTGCGCACCGGCTATCGACGGTGATGAACGCCGACGAAATCATCGTGCTGGATGCCGGACATATCGTTGAACGCGGTAAGCATGCCGCGCTTCTCGCGGCCAACGGGCTATATGCACAGATGTGGGCACTACAGCAGCAAGACAGAGATGCCGAGTAGAATAGTCACACTTTTATCGCCATAGGATTTCGCATGACCTTAATTACCTCGCAACTGACGGACGCCCAAGCCAAGATTCTGGGCGCTGTGGCCCATCGCCCTGGCACACTGATCTGGATGGGCCTGCTCATGATTGTTCTGGGCTCAATCGGCGTGTTCGCCGAAACCTTCTTTTCGATTGCCTCGATCAGCCTGATGGGTGGTTTCGCACTGGCAGCCGGCATCATGCAAGCCCTGCATGCGTTACAGGCCAAGGGCTGGAAGTCGGTCTCGATTCAACTGCTGTTTGCGCTGATCTATATCGCCATTGGCGTGATCGTCTGGGTATCACCGGTTGCCGCACTCGAAGGGGTAACGCTCTATATGGCCACGCTGTTCTTCGCCACGGGTGTATTGCGCCTGATTACGGCGTTTCAACATACCCAATTTAGTGGCTGGTTTCTGCCGCTAGTATCGGCAGCGCTGTCGATCCTGTTGGGCGGCTTGATTCTGGCGGGGTGGCCGGATAACAGCGCCTGGGTGCCCGGGATGCTGATTGGCATCGAACTGCTTCTCCAAGGATGGAGCCTATTCTTCTTAGGTCTCGCTGCCAAAAACGCCGTGAAGTAAGACGATTGCAGAACAATAAAAAACCCAGCCTAGGCTGGGTTTTTTATTAAGCACTGTTCTAACTTGTGGTTAGGCAGCCGCTTGTTCAGTTTCAACCGCTTCGGTCACTTCCGGACGATCCACCAGTTCCATATAGGCGATCGGTGCATTGTCGCCCGGACGGAAGCCGGCTTTAAGGATACGGGTGTAACCGCCGTTGCGGGCTTTGTAGCGCGGACCCAGCTCGTTGAAGAGCTTGACGACCATTTCGCGATCACGCAGACGGGCAAAGGCGAGGCGGCGATTAGCCACGGTCGGCTCTTTGGCCAGGGTGATGATCGGCTCGACGACGCGACGCAGTTCCTTAGCCTTCGGCACGGTGGTGCGGATGGCTTCGTGACGCAGCAAGGCGTTAGTCAGGTTGCGCAACATCGCCAGACGGTGGCTGCTGGTGCGGTTCAGTTTGCGAAGACCGTGACGGTGACGCATGATGAGTTCCTTTCGTTAATCCGGCGATCAGTTACGCTCGAGACCAGCCGGCGGCCAGTTGTCGAGGCGCATACCCAGGGTGAGACCGCGCGAGGCGAGCACATCCTTGATTTCGTTGAGCGACTTGCGACCCAGATTCGGGGTCTTGAGCAGCTCGTTTTCGGTACGCTGAATGAGATCGCCGATGTAGTAGATGTTTTCGGCCTTGAGACAGTTGGCCGAACGCACCGTCAGTTCCAGATCGTCGACCGGCTTGAGCAGGACGGGGTCGATCGGGGCAGACTTGCCACCGTCAGCACCGTTGGTGGTGCCTTCGAGTTCAGCGAACAACGACATCTGGTCGATCAGGATGCGGGCGGCGATGCGCACGGCTTCTTCCGAATCGATCACACCGTTGGTTTCGATGTCCATAACCAGCTTGTCGAGGTCGGTACGCTGTTCGACGCGGGCCGCATCGACAGAGTAAGCGACACGACGCACCGGGCTGAAGCTGGCGTCCAGCATCAGATGGCCAATGACCTTGTGCTCTTCCGCCTGCTTGCGCTGGTTGGCTGGCACGTAACCACGGCCCTTTTCGACCTTGATTTCCATGTCCAGCTTGCCACCGGCGTGCAGGTGCGCCAGCACGTGATCCGGGTTGATGATTTCGACATCGTGCGGCACTTCGATATCCGAAGCGCGAACAACGCCTTCACCCGACTTGCTGACCTTGAGCACCACTTCGTTGCGGTTGTGCAGTTTGAATACGACACCCTTCAGATTGAGGAGCAGGTCGACGACATCTTCCTGAACGCCATCGATGGTCGAGTATTCGTGAACAACACCGTCGATTTTGACTTCGGTCGGCGCGTAGCCTTCCATCGACGACAGCAGGATGCGGCGCAGGGCATTACCCAGCGTGTGACCGTAACCACGCTCGAACGGTTCCATGACCACCTTGGCGTGAACCGGAGAGATGGTTTGGACATCGATACTGCGCGGCTTCAATAGTGCATTTCCTTGCATGAGCGATTCCTGTTTAAGATTCAAAGTTAGTCTGAAAACTCAGTGAGCCTTGAGGCTTACTTCGAATACAGTTCGATGACGAGGCCTTCGTTCAGGGTTGGCGACAGCTCCGAACGCTGCGGCATGGCCTTGAAGGTGCCCTTACCGGCCTTGACGTCCACCGACAACCACTCGGGGAAACCACGGCCTTCGGCAGCTTCCAGAGCAGCCTTGACACGCAGTTGACCACGCGATGCATCGGTCAGTTCAACGACGTCACCCGGCTTGAGGGTATACGACGGAATGTTGACGCGCTTGCCGTTAACGAGGATGCCGTTGTGGCGAACCAGCTGACGTGCTTCGGCACGCGAACCGGCAAAGCCCATACGGTAGGTCGTAGCGTCCAGACGTGCTTCCAACAGTTGCAGCAGGTTTTCACCGGTCTGACCTTTGCGGCGATCAGCTTCGGCGAAGATCTTGCGGAACTGGCCTTCGAGCACGCCGTAGATGCGACGGATCTTTTGCTTGGCGCGCAGGTGCACACCGAAGTCCGACAGACGGGCACCCGAGCGCTGACCGTGTTGGCCAGGTGCATAGGCACGGCGCTCGATGGCGCACTTGTCGCTGAAACATTTCTCAGCCTTGAGGAACAGCTTTTCGCCTTCGCGGCGGCACTGACGGCATTTGGGATCGAGATTACGAGCCATGTCAGGTTCTCCTTAAATACGGCGCTTTTTCGGCGGACGGCAGCCGTTGTGCGGCACCGGTGTCACATCCGAAATTGCAGTGATCTTGATACCCAGTGCGTTCAGTGCACGCACAGCCGATTCGCGGCCCGGACCGGGGCCCTTGATGCGGACTTCAAGATTCTTGATGCCGCATTCCTGAGCCACTTTACCGGCGGCTTCTGCAGCCACCTGAGCGGCGAACGGGGTCGACTTACGGGAGCCCTTGAAGCCGGCGCCGCCCGAAGTTGCCCACGACAGCGCGTTGCCCTGGCGATCGGTGATGGTAATGATGGTGTTGTTGAACGATGCGTGAACGTGCACGATGCCGTCAGCAATGTTCTTTTTAATCTTCTTACGAACTTTGGTCGATGTCTTGGCCATGTCTGATGCCTTTCCTTATGCGACTCGGTTACTTCTTACCAGCGATCGCGGCCTTGCGCGGACCCTTACGGGTACGAGCATTGGTGCGAGTACGCTGACCACGGCAAGGCAGACCCTTGCGATGGCGGAAGCCACGATAGCAACCCAAATCCATCAGGCGCTTGATGTTCATGGTGACTTCACGACGCAGGTCACCTTCAACGGTGAACTTAGCCACTTCGTCACGCAGACGTTCCATGTCCGCGTCCGTCAGATCTTTGATCTTGGTCGAACGCGTAACACCGGCTGAATCACAGATTTTCTGTGCGCGGGTACGACCGATACCGAAAATTGCAGTCAGTGCGATTTCGGCGTGTTGATGGTTGGGAATGTTTACCCCAGCAATACGAGCCATTGAGTATCCTCAGTCTCTACTGATCTTGAACAATTGCGTCAACGACGCAATTAACCTTGACGCTGCTTATGGCGTGGATCGGTGCAAATCACGCGCACCACACCTTTGCGGCGGATGATCTTGCAGTTCCGGCAAATGCGCCGTACCGAAGCCAAAACTTTCATTACCTACTCCTTTATGTCGACGTTCCGCCCAGCCGTGGCTTTCCGTCGGGTTCTTGCGTAGAGAATTAAAAACGAAAACTAAAAACGATTCCTTCGGTCTTACTTGGCGCGGAATGTGATCCGCGCCTTGGTCAGATCGTAGGGGGTCAATTGCACGGTGACTTTGTCACCGGGCAGGATGCGAATGTAGTGCATACGCATCTTGCCGGAGATGAAGGCATGGACTTCATAGCCGTTTTCCAGCTTTACCTTGAAGGTTGCGTTGGGCAGGTTTTCCAGCACCTCGCCCTGCATTTCGATCAAGTCTTCCTTTGCCATCTTCTTAGCGACCGCCCAATCCGCCCTTGAAGTTCGCCTTCTTGAGCAGATTTTCGTATTGATGCGACATTGCGAAGGCCTGCACCTGGGACATGAAGTCCATGGTGACGACCACGATAATCAGCAGCGAGGTGCCGCCGAAGTAGAACGGAACGTTCCACTTGAGAATCAGGAATTCCGGCAACAGGCAGACGACGGTGATGTACACGGCGCCGATCAGCGTGAGGCGGGTCAGAATTTTTTCGATGTAGCGCGAGGTTTGCTCACCTGGACGAATGCCGGGGATGAACGCGCCGCTCTTCTTCAGGTTGTCCGAGGTTTCACGGGTATTGAAAACCAGGGCAGTATAGAAAAAGCAGAAGAAAATGATGGCAGCGGCATAGAACAGGATGTACAACGGCTGACCGGGCGACAGACCCACCGAGATATCCTTGAGCCACAGCATATTCTCGCCCGAACCAAACCAGCCCGCCAGGGTGGCCGGGAATAGGATGATCGAGGAGGCGAAGATCGGCGGGATCACGCCAGCCATATTGAGCTTGAGCGGCAGGAACGACGATTGGCCGCCGTAGAGCTTATTACCCACCTGACGTTTGGCGTAGTTGACCAGGATACGACGCTGACCGCGTTCCACGTATACGACAAAAGCCGTTACCAGGATCACGATGGCGACTATGACCAACGCCGTCAGCGGATTCATGGCACCGGTGTTCACCAGTTCCAGAATGCCGCCTAGCGAGCTCGGGAGCCCAGCGGCAATACCGGCGAAGATGATGATGGAGATACCGTTACCCAAACCACGCTCGGTGATCTGCTCGCCCACCCACATCAGGAACATGGTGCCGGTGACGAGGGTGAGAACGGTTTCCAGCCGGAAGGCCAGGCCCGGTTCAAGGACCAGACCCGGTTGGGCTTCCAGCGCGACGGCAATGCCCAGCGCCTGGAAGAAGGCGAGGACCACGGTACCGTAGCGGGTGTATTGCGAAATCTTGTGCTGACCGGCCTGACCCTCTTTTTTGAGGGCTTCCAGCGCAGGGCTGGCGACCGTCATCAGCTGCATGATGATCGATGCCGAGATGTACGGCATGATACCGAGTGCAAAAATCGTGAAGCGCGACAGTGCACCGCCCGAGAACATGTTGAACATGCCGAGGATGCCGTCTTTTTGACGCGAGAACAGATCGGACAGCACGGACGGATCGATGCCGGGCACAGGAATGTGCGCACCGATGCGGTACACGATGAGCGCACCCAGGAGGAACATCAAGCGGCGCTTGAGTTCCCCGTGTTTGCTACCCTGCGTGAGTGCGTTTTGTTGCATGTCCGATCAGGTCCTAATTACTCAGCCGACGCTTCGACCGAGCCGCCAGCGGCTTCGATAGCGGCCTTGGCGCCCTTGGTGGCAGTGATGCCCTTCAGAACGACCTTGCGGCTCAGCTCACCCTTGAGGATGACCTTAGCGGCCAGCGCCAGCGTCGACACAACGCCGCACTGCTTGAGTACGGCCAGATCGATGTCGTCAACCGGGATGGCTTGCAGATCGCTCAGGCGGATTTCAGCAACGCGAGCACGCGTCAGCGAGACAAAGCCACGCTTCGGCAGGCGACGATGCAGCGGCATCTGGCCGCCTTCGAAACCAACCTTGTGGTAGCCGCCGGTACGCGACTTCTGACCTTTATGACCGCGACCCGAAGTTTTGCCCAGGCCGCTGCCGATACCACGACCAACGCGCTTGGCAGCGTGTTTGGCACCGGCACCGGGTTTGATGGTATTGAGTTCCATAACCTTATCCTTAGACGCTTTCGCTCTTAACGAGGTAGCGCACCTTGGTGATCATGCCGCGCACAGCTGGAGTGTCTTCCAGGATGGCGGACGAGTTCAGGCGGCGCAGACCCAGACCACGCACGGTGGCGCGGTGGTCCTGCTTGGTGCCGATGATGCTCTTAACGAGCGTGACCTTGAGTTTCTTGTTCGACATGTCTTACCCCAGAATCTCTTCAATGGCCTTGCCACGCTTGGCGGCGACTTCTGCCGGCGTGTTCATGGACTTGAGGCCATTCAGGGTTGCACGAATGACGTTGTACGGGTTGGTCGAGCCAAGGCACTTGGCCACGACGTTGGTGATACCGACAACTTCAAACACGTTACGGACGGCGCCACCGGCGATGATGCCGGTACCTTCCGGTGCCGGTTGAATCAGTACCTTAGCTGCGCCGTGACGGCCGATCAGCGTGTGCTGAACGGTGCCGTTCTTGAGCGTGACCTTGAACAGGCGGCGGCGGGCTTCTTCCATGGCCTTTTGAACGGCCAGCGGCACTTCACGTGCTTTGCCCTTACCCATACCGACACCACCATCGCCATCACCGACCACGGTCAGTGCGGCAAAGCTCATGATGCGGCCGCCCTTGACGGTCTTGCTGACGCGGTTGATGGCAACCATCTTCTCGCGCAGGCCAGACTCATCACGCTCTTCAGCCTGCTGCGGTTTGCGACTTTGTGCTTTCGCCATAGTTATCCTCGATTCCTACGCGGCTTAGAACTTGAGACCGTTTTCACGGGCAGCTTCAGCCAGAGCCTTGATACGACCGTGGTACTTGAAACCCGAACGGTCGAAGGCAACTTGTTCAACACCGGCTTTACGGGCGCGCTCGGCGACCAGCTTGCCTACCGTGGTGGCAGCGGCTACGTTGCCACCATTCGGAATGTCTTTACGGACATCCGCTTCAACGGTCGAAGCAGCGGCCAACACTTTGCCACCGCAAGCCGAGATGACTTGGGCATAAATGTGCTGGTTGGTGCGGAACACGCTCAGGCGAATCGCCTTTTGCTCAGCGATGCGGGCGCGTGCCTGACGGGCACGGCGCAAACGCGACTGTTTTTTATCTTTCATGTGGCACCCTTACTTCTTCTTGGTTTCCTTGAGGATCACGACCTCATCGGCGTAGCGCACACCCTTGCCTTTGTAAGGCTCCGGCTTGCGGTAGGCACGAATTTCGGCAGCAACCTGACCTACTTGTTGCTTATCGATCCCCTTGATCACGATTTCGGTTTGCGACGGGGTTTCCACTTTGACGCCAGCAGGCATCTTGTGGGCAACCGGGTGCGAGAAACCGAGAGACAGGTTCAGCGTGTCACCCTGGGCCTGGGCACGATAGCCCACACCAACCAGGGTCAGTTTCTTTTCGAAACCCTTGGAAACACCATTCACCAGATTAGCCAGCAGCGCGCGGGTCGTACCCGACAGCGCATTGGCGTTAACAGCACCGGCGACAGCCTTGACTTGCAGGGCGCCACCTTCTTGAACGACGTCCACCGAGGCGTTACGAGCCAGCGTCAGAGTGCCCAGCGGGCCCTTGATGCTGATCTGTGCGCCAGCCAGGTTGACTTCAACGCCTTGCGGCAGGGCGACTGGATTCTTAGCTACGCGAGACATATCGAACCCTCCCTTAAGCCACGTAGCAGAGCACTTCACCGCCGACATTGGCAGCACGGGCGTTGCGATCAGTCATGACACCCTTCGGGGTCGAAACAATCGCGATGCCCAGGCCATTCATGACGCGGGGAATGTCAGCAGACGGTTTGTAGACACGCAGGCCAGGGCGCGAAACGCGTTCAACGCGCTCGATGACCGGGCGGCCAGCGTAGTACTTCAGACCAATTTCCAGTTCCGGCTTGGCAGCTTCACCACGCACGGCAAAATCCTCAACGTAACCTTCATCCTTGAGCACTTTAGCGATGGCCACCTTAAGCTTCGAGGAGGGCATACGCACCACCAGCTTTTGGGACATCTGCGCGTTGCGGATGCGGGTCAGCATATCGGCGATCGGATCACTCATTGCCATATCAAATCCTCCTGCTTACCAGCTGGCCTTGATCACGCCAGGGATTTCTCCCTTAAAGGCGAGCTCACGGATCTTGTGACGGCACAGACCGAACTTACGGTAGGTACCACGGGGACGACCAGTCAGCTCGCAACGGTTGCGAGTGCGGGTCGGGTTAGCGTTGCGCGGCAGCTGCTGCAGCTTCAGGCGTGCTTCATAACGAACTTCGTCGCTTTGCGACTGGTCGTTGATGACGGCTTGCAGGGCTTCGCGCTTCTTAGCAAACTTCGCGACGAGGGCGCGACGTTTGGCTTCACGATTGATCAGGGCTAGTTTTGCCATAATCGCCTCAATTCTTGAAAGGGAACTTGAAGGCGGACAGCAGTGCTTTGGCTTCGCTGTCGGTCTTCGCGGTGGTCGTGATGCTGATATTCATCCCGCGCAGAGCATCGATCTTGTCGTACTCAATTTCCGGGAAAATGATCTGCTCTTTGACACCCATGTTGTAGTTACCACGGCCATCAAAACCCTTGGCCTGGATACCACGGAAGTCACGGACGCGCGGCAGCGCGACGGTGACGAGGCGGTCGAGAAACTCGAACATACGCGGACCGCGCAGGGTGACCATGCAACCGATCGGGTAGTTATCGCGGATCTTGAAACCAGCGATCGACTTACGCGACAGGGTCACAACCGGCTTCTGACCAGCAATCTTAGTCAGATCGGACACAGCGTGTTCCAGCACTTTCTTGTCGGCAACCGCTTCACCCACACCCATATTCAGAGTGATTTTGGTAATACGCGGCACTTCCATGGTCGACGGGTAGCTGAATTCTTTCATCAGCGCCGGGGCCACGGTCTTTTTGTAGAAATCTTGCAAACGCGACATGGCGGTCCCCTTATGCGTCAACCTGTTCGCCGTTCGATTTGAACACGCGAACTTTGCGGCCGTCGTCGAGCACCTTAAAGCCGACACGGTCACCCTTGCCGGCTTTGGCGTTCCACAGAGCCACGTTGGAGATCTGGATCGGCATATCCTTATCGACGAGACCACCGGCCGTACCCAACATGGGGTTCGGCTTGGTGGCCTTCTTGACACGGTTAATACCTTCCACGACGACGCGCTCGGCGTCGACACGGCGAACAACGGTGCCACGACGGCCCTTGTCCTTACCGGTGGTGACGATAACTTCGTCGCCTTTACGAATCTTTTCCATCTGGCGCCTCCTTAGAGCACTTCAGGAGCGAGCGAAACGATCTTCATGAAGCGCTCCGAGCGCAGCTCCCGGGTTACCGGGCCGAAGATACGGGTACCGATCGGTTCCAGCTTGTTGTTGAGCAGGACGGCAGCATTGCCATCAAACTTAACCAGCGAACCATCGGCACGACGAACACCCTTGGCGGTGCGAACGACGACGGCGTTATAGACGTCACCCTTCTTCACGCGGCCACGCGGCGCTGCATCCTTGATCGACACCTTGATGATGTCGCCAATGCCGGCATAACGGCGCTTAGAGCCGCCCAGCACTTTGATACACATTACAGAACGTGCGCCCGTGTTATCGGCGACGTCCAGCATCGACTGCATCTGAATCATCATTAACTCCAACTTGTACCGCTACCAGCAATGGCGCACGGTCAGTCTTGGGTTTCAACACTTGCTGACTCGCGCACCACGCGTTGTGCGATGCAAGAAATCAGCGAAAGAGGCAGTATTCTATCAGAAGAATTCTGCCGTTGCAAGGGTCAAAACCAAAGTTTTGACCCTGTGCGAGAGCTTAAACGACTTCGGCGCGCTCCAGGAGCTTGGCGATTTGCCAGGTCTTGGTGCGTGACATCGGACGACATTCAACGATCTGAACGAGATCACCCGTCTTGGCATCGTTGTTGGCGTTGTGCGCATGATATTTCTTCGAGCGCGTGATGATTTTGCCGTACATCGGGTGCTTGACGCGACGCTCGACGAGCACAGTGGCCGTCTCTTGCATCTTGTCACTGACCACGCGACCGACGAGGGTGCGGTTCATACCAGTCTTATCAGTCATGATTAGACCCTTTCACGGAGGATGGTGCGCACGCGCGCGATGTCGCGGCGGACCTTGCCGAGCTGGCTGGTGTTGCTCAACTGCTGGGTGCCCTTCTGCATACGCAGTGAAAACTGGGCCTTCAGCAGATCGAGCAGCTCTTGCTTCAGCTCGTCGTTCGATTTGTTTCTGAGTTCAATTGCTTTCATCTCTTACCCCAGGTGGCGAGTAACGAAGATCGTGCGCAGCGGCAGCTTGGCAGCGGCCAGCTTGAATGCTTCACGGGCCAGCGCCTCGTTGACGCCATCCATTTCGTACAAAACCTTACCCGGCTGAATTTCAGCAACGTAGTACTCCGGGTTGCCCTTACCGTTACCCATACGGACTTCGGCAGGCTTCTTGGAGATCGGTTTGTCCGGGAACACACGGATCCAGATACGACCGCCACGCTTGATGTGACGGGTCATGGCGCGACGAGCGGCTTCGATCTGACGTGCCGTCAGACGGCCGCGATCGGTCGACTTCAGGCCAAATTCGCCAAAAGCGACGGTGGCACCGCGGGTCGCCAGGCCAGTGTTACGGCCTTTCTGTTCCTTACGGTATTTACGACGTGCGGGTTGCAGCATTACGCACCTGCCTTTCTAACACGCTTGGCGGCCGGCTTTTTGTCCGACTTGCCTTCATCATCACCGCGCGGGCGACGCGGCGCACGCTTCGGTTCTTCCACGACGGCAGGCTGTTCGCCCGGCGCCAGGTGCTCGCCTTTATAGACCCAGACCTTGATGCCGATGAGACCGTAGGTGGTCATGGCTTCCGAGGTGCCGTAGTCGATGTTGGCGCGCAGGGTGTGCAGAGGCACGCGGCCTTCGCGATACCACTCGGTACGAGCAATTTCAGCACCGTTTAGACGGCCCGAGCTCATGATCTTGATGCCTTGAGCACCCAGACGCATGGCGTTTTGCATCGCACGCTTCATGGCGCGGCGGAACATGATGCGCTTTTCCAGCTGTTGGGCGATCGAGTCGGCAATCAGCTTGGCATCCGTTTCCGGCTTGCGGATTTCTTCGATCGACACGTGAACCGGCACGCCCATGATCTTTTGCAGATCCGAACGCAGCTGATCGATTTCTTCGCCTTTCTTGCCGATGACCACGCCCGGACGCGCCGAGAATACGGTCACACGGGCGTTCTTGGCAGGACGCTCGATCAGAACCTTGCCCACAGAGGCGTGAGCCAGCTTCTTCTTCAGGTAGGCGCGGACTTTGTTGTCCTCGGCCAGCATGCCAGCGAAATCCTTATCGTTGGCGTACCAGCGCGAGCTCCAGTCGCGGGTGACGCTGAGGCGGAAGCCAGTTGGGTGAATTTTCTGTCCCATAGCGATTCCTTAGTTGCCCACGGTCACGAAAACGTGACAGGTCGGCTTGGTGATACGGTTGCCACGGCCCTTGGCGCGCGCGGTGAAGCGCTTGAGGACGATGCCTTTTTCGACGTAGATGGTCTTGACGATCAGTTCGTCAATGTCGGCACCGTTATTGTGCTCGGCATTGGCGATCGCAGATTCGATGACCTTCTTGACGATCAGGGCGCCCTTTTTCGGGGAATACGCCAGGATGTTTAGCGCCTGGCCCACGGACTTGCCGCGAACGAGGTCAGCAACGAGGCGGCCTTTTTGCGCCGAGAGGCGCACGCCGCGCAGTACAGCACGAGTTTCCATCATCGGCTCCTTACTTCTTGGCTTTCTTGCCGGCAACGTGACCCTTGAACGTCCGGGTCAGCGAGAATTCGCCGAGCTTGTGGCCAACCATGTTTTCAGTCACAAACACGGGAACGTGCTGACGACCGTTATGAACCGCCAGTGTCAGACCGAGAAACTCGGGCAGCACTGTCGAACGACGAGACCAGGTCTTGATGGGGCGTTTGTCATTGCTGGCAACAGCCGCTTCGACCTTCTTGATGAGGTGCGCGTCTACGAACGGACCTTTTTTCATTGAACGAGTCATGGTCTATTCCTTATTTCTTGTGACGACGCTGCACGATCATGCTGGTCGTACGCTTGTTGCTACGGGTACGGTAACCCTTAGCCGGAGTACCCCACGGCGAGACCGGCACACGACCTTCGCCAGTACGGCCTTCACCACCACCGTGCGGGTGATCCACCGGGTTCATGGCGGTACCGCGGACAGTCGGGCGAATACCGCGCCAACGGGTGGCACCGGCTTTACCCAGCTTACGCAGGTTGTTTTCTTCGTTACCGACTTCACCGATGGTAGCGCGGCACTCAACGTGCACGCGGCGTACTTCACCCGAGCGCAGACGCACCTGAGCGTACACACCTTCGCGCGCCATCAGCTGTACCGAAGCGCCGGCCGAACGCGCCATTTGCGCACCCTTGCCCGGGATCATTTCGATACAGTGGATGGTGGTACCCACCGGAATGTTGCGGATCGGCAAGGCGTTACCCGTCTTGATCGGTGCTTCGGCACCGCTCATGATCGAAGCGCCAACTTCTAGGCCGCGCGGGGCGATGATGTAGCGACGCTCGCCATCGGCGTACAGCACCAGAGCGATGTTCGCTGTGCGGTTCGGATCGTATTCCAGACGTTCAACCTTGCCCGGAATGCCATCTTTGTTACGCTTGAAGTCGATCAGGCGGTAGTGTTGCTTCGAACCACCACCCTGGTGACGAACGGTAATACGGCCGTTGTTGTTACGACCGGCGTTTTTCGATTGCTTTTCGACCAGCGCTGCATGCGGGCGACCCTTATGCAGTTTGTCGTTAACAACCTTGACGACGCCACGACGACCGGGCGATGTCGGTTTGACTTTGACGAGTGCCATTATGCCACCCCTCCTTCAGCAAACTGGATCTCCTGGCCGGCCTTCAGGCAAACGAATGCCTTCTTCCAACCCTTGCGGCGACCCTGGATCGAACCACGACGCTTGGCCTTGCCCTTAACATTCAGGACCTGGACGGCATCGACTTCGACCTTGAAGAGCAGCTCGACGGCTGCCTTGATCTCCGGCTTGGTCGCGTCAGCGGCCACTTTGAAGATCACTTGATTGTTCTTGTCGGCAACATCGGTAGCCTTTTCGGATACCTGGGGTGCCAGCAATACTTGTAACAGTCGTTCCTGGTTCATCCCCACATCTCCTCAAACTTGGCCACGGCATTGCGCGTCACCAGTACTTTGGCGTAACGCACGAGCGAGACCGGATCGGTTTCCTTGGCTTCGAGCACCAGCACGTTCGGCAGGTTGCGCGACGACAGCCACAGGTTCTCGTCCAGGTTGTCGGTGATCACGAGCACTTGGTCGAGGCCCATGTTCTTGACCTTCTGCGCGAACAGCTTGGTCTTCGGGGCTTCGACGGCGAAAGCGTCGACGACAGCCAGACGATCTTCACGCACCAGCTGCGACAGGATGGTGGCCATGCCGGCACGGTACATCTTGCGGTTCAGCTTTTGCGAGTAGTTCTGCTCTGGCGAATTCGGGAATGCGCGACCGCCTCCACGCCAGATCGGGCTGGACGACATACCGGAACGGGCACGACCCGTCCCTTTTTGGCGCCAAGGCTTGTGGGTGGTGTGAGCAACTTCGTCACGACCCTTTTGCTTCGAGTTGGCGCTACGGGCGTTGGCTTGGTAGCCGACGACCAATTGGTGCACCAGGTTCTCGTTATATTCGCGTGCGAACAGCGCATCGGAGGCCTGCAGACGGCTGGCTTCCTGACCCTGATCGTTGATAATTTTCAGTTCCATACGATCTCCTTAGGCCTTGACGGCGGGACGCACAACAACGTCCGAACCGCGGGCGCCGGGAACGGCACCCTTGACGAGGAGGAGCTGACGGTCAGCATCGACACGAACCACAACGAGGTTCTGGGTCGTGCGCTGAACGTCACCGAGGTGGCCAGCCATGCGCTTACCCGGGAAAACGCGACCCGGATCCTGCGCCATACCGATCGAGCCCGGCACATTGTGCGAGCGCGAGTTACCGTGGGTAGCACGGCCGGAGGCGAAGTTGTAACGCTTGATGGTGCCGGCGTAGCCCTTACCGATGGAGACGCCCTGGACGTCCACCTTCTGACCAGCCTCGAACAGGCTGACGGCGACATGATCGCCCGGCTTGAACTCGGCAGCTTTCGCTGCGTCGACACGGAATTCCTTGAGAACGGTACCGGCTTCGGCGCCGGCTTTCGCCAGGTGGCCTGCCGCGGCTTTGTTCACGCGGGAAGCACGGCGAGTACCGAAAGTAACCTGAACAGCAGTGTAGCCGTCGGTTTCAGGAGTCTTGATTTGCGTCACGCGGTTGTTCGACACGTCAACGACGGTAACAGGAATCGAATCCCCGTCATCCGTGAAGATGCGCATCATGCCAACCTTGCGACCTAAAAGGCCCAGGCTCATTGTTTTCTCCATTCCCACCTTCGATTGGGCGGGGCTGATGTTTATAAAACTGTAAGGTTGAAAGCTCTAAAAAGACCAACTTTCACCGAAGCCGGCGATTATAGCTGGTAACTCCACGCCTCGGCAAGTGCCGGGGCGCGGAATTCGGAGCTTTCGGGTTACTGCAGCTTGATTTCGACGTCAACGCCGGCCGGAAGATCCAGCTTCATCAACGCGTCAAC
>CALKUR010000124.1 GCA_937996725.1 uncultured Dechloromonas sp.
CCATGCGCGCCTTTGCCAATGGCGCAGTGCAGCTGTTAGTGGCCACCACGGTCATTGAAGTGGGTGTCGACGTGCCCAATGCCAGCCTGATGGTGATTGAACACGCCGAACGTTTCGGCCTCGCCCAGCTGCACCAGTTACGCGGTCGGGTTGGCCGCGGCCAACGTGAGAGCACGTGTATTCTGATGTTCGGGCAAGCGCTCTCCCAAACGGCCAAGGAACGGCTGCGCATTATTTTTGAAAACACGGATGGCTTTGCGATTGCCCAAGCCGACCTCCAGTTACGTGGTCCGGGTGAACTGATCGGCAAGCGGCAAAGCGGTGTACCCATGTTGCGCTACGCCGATTTGGAACGCGATGCCGATCTGATCCCAGCCGCGCAGCAGATTGCCGATCAGATGTTGCGGGAGACCCCTGAACTGACCGATATGCATATTGATCGCTGGTTCGGCCATGCCGAAGGGTTTTTAAAAACCTGAATTCGGCGATTCCGGGCATGGGGCTCTGAGGTAGAATACGCGTCCTATGTCTTTGATGCGCCAGACTTTCCACCCAACTATCGCCCGCATACTGCTGGCGGTGGTGCTAGTCTGCGCGCTCTTGATCACGCAATTCGGTTTATCGCGTCACGTGGTGGAGCACAGCGCCACCCCCGTGGTTGCTGCGGTAAGCCTCGATGACCCGTCGAAGATGTCTGATAGCAGCGGTTGCCTGACCTGTCTGGAATACCAGGCGCATGGCAACGGCCTAACCGGGTACTTTGGCATTGCCCTGGTTGATGCCGTGCATCGCCTTGAGCAGCAAGCCCTCGCACCGAATACCCCTTATCTGGCACCGGAGCGTGCCAGCCAACGCGCGCCACCCGTTCTTTCCTGACACCCCGTTTGCGCAGCGCCCCAGTTGACCTCGGGCGTCTGTGGTTGTCTTTTTCAGGAATGAACCGTCATGCCGACTATTCTTTGTCGCACGCTGCCGCGTGCCTTTGCCGCTTTCTTTGTTATCGCCAGCTTGCTTTGCAGCCCCGCGCTTTATGCGCAGGAGGATGTACAGGCACAGCTCAATCAGATTCAAACTAGCCTCCGGCAAATTAAAACCGATTACGAACAGCGCATTGCGGTGTTGGAATCTCAGGTCACGCGCTTGCAGCAAGAGAACAAGCAATTAGCGAGTCGTGATCCGGCATCGAAAGCCCAACCACCGCAAAAGTCGGCCGATGTGTCGAACAAGGCACTGGAGCGCATCGCCAAAGCGGCATCGGTTGAAGAAGCCATTATCAACGTGGCCCCCCCGCCTGCGGCAGAGCGTTTGGAAACTTTCCAGAAACTGGATGGCAAAGATCGTACGATCGGCCTGGGCATGGAATTGATTCTGGATGCCAAGTATTCGGCGCAAAGTCAGAACCCGACCAACCCCTATGCCGGCACCTTACCGAATGGTGCCGAGGGTATTCCACGAGGGATCTCGATCGGTGAAACGGAACTGGCATTTAAGGGATCGGTGGACAATCTCTTCCGGGGCGAAGCACGATTTATTCTGGAACAGTCGGGTAACAGCACGTCGATTAAGACTGAAGAAGTCTATGCTGAAACGCTGGGCTTGCCTTGGGGTACCAAGATCCGTGCCGGCAAGTACTGGTCGAACGTGGGTTACCTGAACGACAAGCACCCGCACGAATGGGACTTCGTCGATATGCCGCTGGTGTACAAGCAGGTGTTTGGGGGGCAGTTGAATGAAACGGGTGCACAGCTGAGCTGGATCGCGCCGACCGACAACATGCTCTTCAAGTTGGGCGGCGAAATAGCCCAAGGCTCCAACGGCTATGGCGA
Organism: uncultured Dechloromonas sp.; assembly: GCA_937996725.1. Classification (GTDB taxonomy): domain Bacteria; phylum Pseudomonadota; class Gammaproteobacteria; order Burkholderiales; family Rhodocyclaceae; genus Fluviibacter. The sequence goes on from CALKUR010000124.1 coordinate 1,827, forward strand.
GACCTACAACAGCAATTTCAACCAGAACAAGCCGCGCCTCGGCACGCTGTACGCTAAAACTGGCGGCGATGTCGGCGATTCGCACTCCTGGCAGGGTGGCGTATCTTGGGTGCGGTCAACGACGGGTAGCGGTAGCAGCGCAAATCAGGCGACCTACGACCTCTCGAATAATGACACGCTCACTTTTAACGGCGGCAACACGATCTGGATCGCCGACTTCGTGTATCGCTGGGCACCTTTTGGCAACCCGACCGCACAAAATCTGAAGATTCAGGGTGAAATGTTCTGGAACAAGCAGAGCGGCAACATGACGAGCACGTCGGGATGTGGCGTTGACAATGCCGAAAGCTGTACGGGCAGTAACTTTGCTCAGAACCAACAGGGCTTCTACACTCAGGGGATTTACCAGTTCATCCCGAAATGGCGGGTGGGCTATCGCTATGATCGTGTCTTTAACGGTACGAATAGTTACGGCCTGCCGTCGACTGCATTGG
>CALKUR010000125.1 GCA_937996725.1 uncultured Dechloromonas sp.
GTATGGGCATCATGGGCTTCCAGGATTGCTTGCACATGTTGCGTATTCCATACGCAAGTGATGCTGCAGTGCAGTTTGCAGATGAGTCTATGGAAGCGGTTTGCTACTACGCATACTTGGCTTCTACAGAGTTGGCTGAAGAGCGTGGTACCTACAGCTCATACAAAGGTTCTCTGTGGGATCGTGGCATCCTGCCACAAGACACTATCAAGATGTTGGCTGAGCAACGTGGCGGCTATGTGGAAGTCGATTTATCAGCCAAGTTGGATTGGACGCCATTACGTGAGCGTATTAAGCAGTTTGGTATGCGTAATTCCAACTGTATCGCTATTGCGCCAACAGCCACGATTTCAAACATCATTGGTGTTTCAGCCTGTATTGAGCCGACTTACCAGAACTTGTTTGTTAAATCGAACCTCTCTGGCGAGTTCACTGTCGTGAATGACTACTTGGTACGTGATTTGAAGGCTCGCGGTCTGTGGGATGAAGTCATGATTGCCGATTTGAAGTATTTCGATGGCTCTTTGTCAAAAATCGATCGTATTCCACAAGATTTGAGAGATTTGTACGCTACCGCCTTCGAAGTTGAGCCTAAGTGGTTGGTCGAAGCTGCCTCACGTCGTCAAAAGTGGATTGACCAAGCCCAGTCATTGAATATCTATATGGCTGGCGCTTCAGGTAAGAAGTTGGACGACACCTACAAGTTGGCCTGGTTGCGTGGTTTGAAGACCACTTACTATCTGCGCACGATTTCTGCGACCCATGTGGAGAAATCCACAGTGAAGAGTGGTTCACTCAATGCTGTATCGAGTGATACCCCAGCGGTGAGCGCAGCTCCGGCAGCGGATGGCCCCGTGTGCACCATGAGACCCGGTGATCCAGGTTTTGATGAGTGCGAAGCTTGCCAATAAGTCGTATAGTTGGATTGTTAAAGATAAGTTGTATTACAGATAAAAACGGAGATCATTATGTTGAATTGGGAAGAAGAAGCAGCGGCAGCCCCACAAAGTAAACCGGTGCCTGCCATGAACCCAGCGAACAGCATGGAAAACAGTTTGTTGCCTAACCGCCCAATGCCCATGCCAACCTCGTCTGCTTCAGCCCCATCGGCTGAGATTCCAGAAGATGCGACTGCGCGACGTGTGAACGTCGCTGATAAGCGCATCATCAATGGTCAGACCGATGTGAACCAGCTCGTGCCCTTTAAGTACAAGTGGGCTTGGGAAAAGTATCTCGCTGGTTGTGCTAACCACTGGATGCCACAAGAGATCAATATGAACCGCGACATCGCGCTTTGGAAAGACCCTAATGGTCTTACGGAAGATGAGCGTCGCATCATTAAGCGTAACTTGGGTTTCTTTGTAACGGCCGACTCATTGGCGGCCAATAATATCGTTTTGGGTACTTATCGTCAGATTACCGCCCCAGAATGCCGCCAATATTTATTGCGTCAGGCCTTCGAAGAGGCGATTCATACCCACGCTTACCAGTACATCGTCGAATCTTTGGGCTTAGACCAGGCAGAAATCTTCAATGCCTATCACGAAGTGCCATCGATTCGTGACAAAGACGAGTTCCTGATTCCTTTCATCGACGTTTTGACAGATCCTTCTTTCGAAACAGGCACGATGGAGAATGATCAGAAGCTCTTGCGTTCTTTGATTGTGTTTGCCTGCATCATGGAAGGTTTGTTCTTCTACGTAGGGTTTACCCAAATTTTGGCGATGGGTCGCCAAAACAAGATGACCGGTGCTGCTGAGCAGTATCAGTACATCTTGCGTGATGAATCCTTGCATTGCAACTTTGGTATCGACATGATTAACCAAATCAAGCTCGAGAATCCACATTTGTGGACACCAGAGTTCAAGCAAGAGATCCGTTCTTTGTTTGAAAAAGCGGTGGAGTTGGAGTATCGCTATGCTGAAGACACCATGCCGCGAGGCGTGCTGGGCTTGAATGCGCCGATGTTCAAGAGCTATTTGCGTTACATCTGTAACCGCCGTTGTATGCAGATTGGTTTAGAACAACTATTCCCGAATGAAGAGAATCCGTTCCCCTGGATGAGCGAGATGATCGACCTGAAAAAGGAACGCAACTTCTTTGAAACCCGCGTCATTGAGTACCAGTCCGGTGGTGCCCTGTCGTGGGATTGACGGTTAAGACAACTGCGATGCTTGAGTCTTTGTTCCATGCCCTTTCAAGTGTTTCGATGAAAACACGGGCTGGAACGTCCCCCGTTCATGGTGTTGGACCCGGGTCCAGCACCATGAATCGCTTGGCACCCTCCAACAGGTGCGAAGTGCTTTTCACCCAATGATCTTTGATCTTGATCTAGGAGAATATGATGGCAACTGCAAAAAAACCGGCCGCAAAGAAGGCCGCACCGAAGAAAGCTGCAGCTAAGAAGCCCGCAGCGAAAAAAGTAGCAGCGAAGAAGCCCGCAGCGAAAAAAGCTGCTGCCAAGAAGCCTGCTGCCAAGAAAGTCGCGGCCAAGAAGCCCGCAGCGAAAAAAGTAGCCGCTAAAAAGCCGGCCGCCAAGAAAGTTGCAGCGAAGAAGCCCGCAGCGAAAAAAGTAGCCGCTAAGAAGCCCGCAGCCAAGAAAGCTGCAGCCAAAAAGCCGGCCGCCAAGAAAGTCGCTGCCAAGAAGCCCGCAGCGAAAAAAGTTGCAGCTAAGAAGCCTGCAGCGAAAAAAGTAGCCGCCAAGAAGCCGGCGAAGAAAGCCGCTGCGAAAAAGCCGGCTAAAAAAGCCGCCGCGAAAAAGCCTGCCAAGAAAAAGCCGGCGAAGAAAGCTGCGAAAAAACCTGCTGCCGCTGCCGCCCCTGCGGCGCAGACGACGCTGAACCCGCAAGCTGCCTGGCCGTTCCCCACGGCTGGCAAGCCCTGAGTTCAGCCAACTCGGCGCAAGCCTCAAGCCCGGAGCCGCAAGGCCCCGGGCTTTTTCATGCCTGAGCGTTGAACCCCATGAGTCCAGTTCCCCCTTGGCGACGCATCGACAAAGATGGCAGTGCCATTGTGGACATTCATGTCATCCCACGCGCCTCACGCACACAAGCAGAGGGCGTGCATGACGGCGCCTTGAAAGTGCGATTGCACGCGCCACCCGTGGATGGACAGGCCAATCAGGCCTTGATGGAATGGCTGTCTGATCGCCTGGGCATTGCCAAACGAGAGGTGGAGTTGTTGCGAGGCGCCACGTCACGCCGCAAGCAGCTGCGTATCAGTGCAGCAGCCACACCGCGCGCCGATTGGTCAGCGCTCGACTGAGTAATTTTGCGGGCC
>CALKUR010000126.1 GCA_937996725.1 uncultured Dechloromonas sp.
CCGTCATAAACTCGCGATGCCATGCGTCTAGCTGCGCGCGTGAATGACGGGCCAGGGGTGCCAGCTGAAAGTCGAGGAAGGCATGAATGTCGAGCGTGCCGGCTTTGTAGTCAGCATAGAACTCGGCGTTCTTGGCGGCCTGTAGTTCGGGATCGACCACGCCCTTTTTGATCAGGAACTGCGCCCATTCGAAATCGGAATCCCCATTGAGCAGGGTGTTGTCCAGATCGAAGAGCGCGAGCTGCAATGGTGTGGTCATGATGGTCATTAAATGGGCGCGTTCGTTTCAGTGAGTGCCGTGCGGAGTAGGGGCAGTGTAATCCGTCGCTTTTGCTCCAACGATAACTGATCCAGTCGTTCAATCAGTCGCGTCAGGTTCGATAAGTCGCGCGGGGCACGTTGGTAGAGTGTGTCGAGCACATCGTCGGTCAGTTGCCAGCCGCGCTGGGCGGCACGTTGTGCGAGCAGGGTGCGCTGTTGGTGTTCGTTTAGCGGGGTTAGGCGATAGATGTGTCCAGCGCCCAAGCGGGTACGGACATCGTCACGCAAGGCGTCCTGCATATCGGGCGCTGCATCCAGGGTGACGAACAGACGCTCGCTGGTTTGCGCCAGACGGATCAAGTGACGGAAGAGATCCTGTTGGCCAGCAGCGTCCAAGTTCTGGGCATCGTCGAGTAGCCAGCCGGTTTTAGAAGCGGTGGGTGATGGCTCTTTGAGTGGCAATCGGGTGAAGCCCTTTTCCGCCAGGCAACGGGTGAGAAATGATTTGCCTACACCCTCGCTGCCCCAGACCACGAATAGGTTCCCCGGATAGGCCTGCGGGGCTTCCAGCCAGCTTTGCAAAGCTTCAAGCAACTCGGCATTGTCACCGGGCATAAAGTGGCTCAGTGACGGCGTCGGATCGGGAAGAAGGTTCAGCAGCAGTTGTTGCATGGGGGCCCTGCGCAGGGGCAGGAGAGGCTCTCAATCGGGTACAATTTAGGCCTTACGGCCGCAAGCCGCCATTTTACACGGCATTGCGCCTAACTTTGCCCGAGGAATGCTCATGTTTTGCCCGCTGATGCTCACCCGCCAACTGTTTGCTGCTCACGATGCCAAAGCTGGCGGTGGATTGTCTTACCGCGATGCCGGTGTGGACATGGAAGCCGGCGACGAATTGGTCGAGCGCATTAAGCCTATGGCCAAGCGCACGATGCGCGAGGGCGTCATGGCGGGTATCGGCGGCTTTGGTGCCATGTTCGAAGTCTCGAAAAAATACAAGGAACCGGTGCTGGTCTCCGGGACCGATGGCGTCGGTACCAAGCTCCGCCTGGCGTTCTCCTGGAATCGTCACGACACCATCGGCCAAGATCTGGTCGCCATGAGCGTTAACGACATTCTGGTGCAGGGTGCCGAACCGCTGTTCTTCCTGGATTACTTTGCCTGCGGCAAGCTGGATGTGGATACGGCAGCCGCCGTGGTCGGTGGCATTGCCAAGGGCTGTGAGCTGGCTGGTGCCGCGCTGATCGGCGGTGAAACGGCCGAAATGCCGGATATGTACCCGGCCGGTGAATATGATTTGGCCGGCTTTGCCGTCGGCGCGGTTGAAAAATCGCAAATCATCGACGGCAAAAGCATTAAGGCGGGCGATGTCGTGCTAGGTCTCGCCTCGAGCGGCGCGCACTCGAATGGGTACTCGCTGATCCGCAAGATCATCGAGCGCAGCGGTGCCAAGCCCACCGATCTTTTGGATGACGTCACCCTGGGTGACCGGGTCATGGCACCGACCCGCATTTACGTGAAACCGATTCTGGCCGCTTTTGCCGCACTACCGGGTGCCATCAAGGGTCTGGCCCACATCACCGGCGGCGGCATTACCGAAAACGTGCCGCGTATTCTGCAAGCCGGACTGACCGCTGAGATTCAGCGTAATAGCTGGCAACGTCCGGTGCTGTTTAACTGGCTGCAAGAAGCCGGTGGCGTTGCCGATGATGAAATGCACCGCGTCTTCAACTGCGGTATCGGTATGGTCATCGTGGTTGCCCCGGAAAACGCCGATGCGGTTAGCAAAATGTTGGCCGATCATGGCGAGCAGGTGAGCCGTATTGGCATAATCCGCGCCAGCCAACCGGGTGAAGCACCGACGGTCGTCGTCTGATTAGACAGCCAGAAACGCCGCAACGCGCCGACTGACGAGGTCGGCGTTGTTGTTTTGAAGGCAGTCAAAACTTTCGCAAGCGATGGAGTTGGTGAGCCAGGTGATCTGGCGCTTGGCCAGTTGGCGCGTGGCGTAGATGCCGCGCTCTTCCAGTTGGTTGGCCGGCAACGTATCTTCCAAAACATCCCAAGCCTGGCGATAACCCACGCAGCGCATGGAGGGCAGGTCGGCGTTGAGCGTGTACTTAGTACGCAGTGCTTCGACCTCCTCGACGAAACCCTGTTGTAGCATGAGTTTGAAACGCAAGGCGATGCGTTCGTGTAGCCATGCCCGGTCACTCGGCAATAAGGCGAGTGAGAGAAAGCGGTAGGGCGGCGCTGGCTGTTGCTGTTGCTCGGCATAGAGCGCCGAGGCAGGGCGGCCACTGAGCAAACAGATTTCAAGTGCGCGTTGAATCCGTTGCGAATCATTGGGGGCGAGTCGTGCGGCTGTGACCGGATCGAGCCTCGCCAGCTCTTGATGCAGCGCTGGCCAGCCATGTTGTTGGGCACGGGCATCGATGTCGGCACGAATTTTCGGGTTGGCCTGTGGCAAATCAGAGAGACCTTCGAGCAACGCCTTCACGTAGAGCATGGTGCCGCCGACAAGCAGCGGGATACGGCCGCGGACAGTGCTGTCGACCATGGCCTGTAGTGCGTCGTCACGGAAGCGGGCGGCGGAGTAACTTTCTTCCGGGGTGATGACATCGATGAGCGCGTGTGGATAACGGCGTAGCGTTTCGGCATCGGGCTTCGCCGTGCCGATATTCATGTCTTTGAAGACCAGCGCGGAGTCAACGCTGATGAGGTCGACGGGGTATTGATCCGCCAGATGCAGCGCTAGATCAGTTTTGCCGCTGGCCGTGGGGCCCAGCAGCAATATGGCGGGCGGCAGTGCGCCTGTTTTTTGCTCAGCGGCCATGCAGGAAAAGTGCATCGATGGCCGGTAGGTCGACGAGGATCCAGGTGGGGCGACCATGGTTGCACTGATCGGCGCGTTCGGTGGCTTCCATCTGGCGCAGCAGCGCGTTCATCTCGGTCAGGCTCAGGCTGTGCTGGCCGCGTATGGCGGCGTGACAGGCGCATGTGCCAAGCAGGCGTTCACGTCGGGCGACGAGATTGGCCTGCGCCGGAGATTCTTGCAGCGCGTGTAGTAGTTCCTTGATGAGGGTGGCGGCATCGATTTTGCCGAGTCCGGCAGGTACCTGGCGCACCACCAGCGTATTGGGGCCCGCTTCGGAAACTTCAAACCCCAGGTCGGTGAGTGCCGTGGGCTGTTCTTGCCATGACGCCATGTCCAGATCACTGACGTTGACGGATACCGGTATGAGAAGCGGCTGACGTGCCGGCGCTTGTAAGCCGCAACTGGTTTTGAGTTTCTCGTAGAGCACGCGTTCGTGGGCGGCGTGTTGATCGACGAGGATCATTCCCTGAGCGTTCTGCGCAAGGATGTAACGGTCGTGTAGCTGGCCGATGGCAAAGCCCAATGGTGGGATGTCGTCATCAGTGTGCAGTGGTGAAGTCTGCACAGGCGCTTGCCAGGCCATCGCGGCATCGATGCTGGCGTGTGTGGCGCTGTGCGTTTGGTACGGTTGGTGCTGCTCGGCCAGATGGCGGGCTAATCCCAACCCCTGTTGCTGATAGGTTGCTGCAGGCGCCGCAGCCACGCGATCAAGGTTGATCGGTGGTGGCGCATCCGTACTGACCGCCAACACCTGTTTAATCGCGTGATAAATGAACTGATGCACGGCGCGACTGTCGCGGAAGCGCACTTCGGTTTTGGCGGGGTGCACGTTTACGTCAACCAGCGACGGGTCAATGTTCAGGAACAGACAGCAGCCTGGTTGTCGGCTGCCATGAAGTTGATCGCGATAGGCTTCGCGGATGGCGTGCTGGATGACCTTGTCTCGTACGTAACGACCATTGACGAAAGTGTGTTGCGCTTCGCGTTCCGAGAGGATGGCTGTGGGAATCATGGCCCAGCCACGCAGTTGCAAGAGATCATTGCCAACGTCGACTATGCGGCAGGCTTTGAGAAAGTCATCGCCGAGCACCTGGCGGATACGGCCTTCGCTACTCTCGGCTGGCCAGACGTGCGATTGTTTGCCGTCGCGGCTGATGGTGAAGCCGATCTCGGGGTGGGCCAGCGCCTGACGACGAATGGCCTCCATGCAGTGCGCCTGTTCGGTGCCGGCGCTCTTGAGGAATTTCCGACGGGCGGGCGTGTTGAAATACAGGTCGCGCATTTCAACCACGGTGCCGATGGGCAGCGCGTCGGGTGTCAGTTCGCCACCGGCGGTAATGCGCCAGGCGTGGTTGCTGTTTCGGGCGGCACTGGTCAGGGTGAGACGCGAGACGCTGGCAATGGCGGCCAGCGCTTCGCCGCGAAAGCCCATGGTGGCGACGCGTTCGAGATCATCGAGTGAGCGGATCTTGGAGGTGGCGTGGCGGGTGAGGGCTAAACCCAGCTGGCCCTGTTCGATACCGCAGCCATTGTCGGTGATGCGAATCAGGCGCATGCCGCCTTCTTCGAGATCGATGCGAATGCGGCTGCTGCCCGCATCAATGGCGTTTTCCAGTAGCTCCTTGAGTACCGATGACGGCCGCTCAACCACTTCGCCGGCGGCGATCTGGCTGATCAGGTGATCGGGCAGGGCGCGAATGACGGGTTGCTGGTCGGGAAGGGCAGAGGAGATCATCCCCGGAATTATAGTGGGATCGGCTAAAATAGCGCCTTTGTGATTTCGTCGGTGGCCTGACTGCCGGCCCGGAAAGACCCTTATGGAATGGCTGGCCTCGTTTGCTGATCTGGTGCTGCATCTAGATAAACACCTGGTGTTTTTTGTGCAGCAGTACGGCGATTGGGTTTATGCCCTCCTGTTCGCCATCATTTTTACCGAGACGGGTGTGGTCATTGCCCCGTTCTTGCCGGGTGATTCGCTGCTTTTCGTGGCTGGTGCGCTGTGCGTGACCGAAGGGATGAGCCTGCCTGTGCTGATGACGCTGCTGATCATCGCCGCCATTTTGGGCGATGCAGTCAACTATTCGGTCGGCCGTTGGTTCGGTGTTGCCTTGATGAAGCGCACCCGTCTGATTAGCCCCGAGAAGATCAAGTACACGCAAGATTTTTTCGAGAAGCACGGCCCGAAGACGATTGTGATCGCACGTTTTCTGCCGATCGTGCGCACCATGGCCCCGTTCGTCGCTGGCTTCAGCGGCATGCATGCCAAGCGCTTCCTGACCTATAACGTCACTGGTGGGATCCTCTGGGTGGTTTCACTCACAGTGGCCGGTTACCTTTTCGGCAACATTCCGTTGGTTAAGAACAACCTGACGGCGGTGATTCTGCTGATCATCTTCCTGTCGATTCTGCCCGGAATCATTGCCTATCTCCGCGCACGTGCCGCAGGGAAGGCCGGCAACTAAGCCATGGCCGTGGTGAAGACACGTTGCGTCGTGCTCATCTCCGGGCGTGGCAGTAATCTTTCCGCGATTCTGAAAGAGACGCAGTCACCGGATTATCCAGCGACCATTGTTGGGGTGGTTTCCAATAAAGCCGAAGCACCTGGGTTGCAGCTGGCCCGTGATGCCGGTATCTCGGTATCGGTGGTGCCTAATGACGATTACGCAGACCGCGCCAGTTACGATCAGGCGCTACAGGTTGCCGTGGATGCTTACCAACCGGATCTGGTCATTCTGGCCGGGTTCATGCGGATTCTGACGCCAGGGTTCGTGACGCACTATCAAAATCGGATGATCAACATTCATCCGTCGCTGTTGCCGTCGTTTACAGGCTTACAGACACATCAGCGTGCACTCGACGCGGGTGTGCGTCTGCATGGGTGCACGGTGCACTTCGTGACCGCCGAGCTGGATCACGGCCCGATCATCGCCCAGGCGGCTGTGCCTGTGCTAGAAGACGATAACGCACGCACGTTGGCGGCGCGTGTTTTGGCCGTCGAGCACCAGCTTTACCCGTTGGCGGTGCGCTGGTTTGCCGAAGGGCGTTTACAGATTGATGGCGCGCGCGTGCGGGCCGATGGCATGGCGGGCAATACGGCCTCGCTGACCGCGCCGGTACTGGAATAAACCAATGATTAAGAAAACAGAGAAACCCAACGGCCGTAAGCCGACCCATCGTCGCTCGGAGAACAAGCTAGTTCGTAAATCCCCGGCGGATAAAACGCTACCACCGAAGAGCGCGGCTGAAGTGGCGTTACCGCGTCCGTTCATCGGTCAGGCAATTAGCCTGTTGGCCGAAGTGCTCCGCTTTGAACGTCCGGCCGATGGTGTGCTGTCGCAGTATTTCAAAACGCATCGAGAACTGGGCCATACCGACCGGGGTCGTTTGGCCGAACTGATTTATGCCGTGCTACGCCACCTGAGTAGCCTACGCGCAGTCGTGACTTTATCCGAGCCACCCGAAGGCCATGAGGCGCGTTATCTGGTGCTGGCGGCGCTGGTGCGCTTGCAAAGCCGTAACCTGCGTGAAATCGAACATTTGCTCAAAGGTGATGAGACCGACTGGTTTGGTCGTTTGAAAGCGGCGGGCCAGAAGCTTTCTGAAACTGCGATACCGGCCGTGCGTCATGAGTGGCCTGAGTGGTTGGAATCGGCGCTGTCGGCGATGCCCGACGCCGAGCGCGATGCATTGTCACGGTCGCTGCTGCAACCCGCACCGCTGGATCTACGGATTAACCCCTTGCATGCCAAGCGCCCGGAGATTCTGGCGCAGCTAGAAAAGCACGGCATCGTTGCCGCAGAAACGCCCTATTCGCCGTGGGGTATGCGTGTCGAAGGCAAGCCTGCGATTCAACGTCACCCGGCATTCGAGAAGGGCGACATGGAAGTGCAGGACGAAGGTAGCCAGTTACTGGTGGCGATGTTGGCACCCAAACGTGGCGAGATGGTGCTGGATTTTTGCGCCGGTGCTGGCGGTAAAACCTTGCTCATGGGTGCACTCATGAAAAATACCGGTCGACTATATGCGACTGATATCTCGGAGAAGCGTCTGGCTAAACTGGGGCCGCGCGTGGCGCGTGCCGGTTTGTCGAATGTTCAGGTGATTCGACTGGCACATGAACGCGATGATCGCATCCAACGCTTAGCCGGTAAGTTTGATCGCGTACTGGTCGATGCGCCGTGCTCCGGTACGGGGACGCTACGTCGTAACCCCGACATTAAATGGCGTCAGAAGCTTGAGCAGATCGAAGAGCTCACCGCCATGCAGACGAAGATTCTGGACGCCGCCGCGCCGCTGGTGCGCCCGGGTGGGGTGCTGGTCTATGCGACCTGCAGCTTGCTCAATCAGGAAAACGGCGCAATCCAAGATGCTTTCAGCGCACAGCACCCGGAGTTTGAAGTGGTCGATCCGGTACAACAACTGGCCGCAGTAGGCATCGACCTGCCGGCCGACGCCGTTACGCGTAGTGCCGACGGCCTGCCAGGGCTACAGCTGCTGCCGCACCGGCACAACACCGACGGCTTCTTTGCGGCCGTCTGGCGCAAGAAGATTTAAGGAATGAACTTGTAAGGAACACTTACAGGTTCGTGAGTGCGGTTAAATTACTGGCCGCCGAACTCTTCGTAAGCACGCATCGTTTCCCCCGCGTACATGAGTGATGGGCCGCCGCCCATCATGACGGCCACGCCGAGCATCTCCGCCAGTTCTTCTTTGGTGGTGCCCAGTTTGATTAGTGCCTGGGTGTGAAAGCCAATACAGCCATCACAGCGCGCGGCGACGCCGATGGCGAGTGCAATCAGTTCTTTGGTTTTCGCGTCGAGTGCGCCAGCCTTCATGGAGGCTTGGTGGAGGGCGCTAAAACCGGCCTGGACTTCAGGCACCTCGGCGCGGAACTGGGCGAGGCCTTTGCTGAGTTCTTGCGTCACGGCTTTGAAGGATTTCTGAGTCATCATGATCTCCTGCTGGGGTTGTTAGGTTATACAAAAACATATAATATCAGCTTGTGGTGTATAAGGGTAGTGTTATTCGAGTGTCATTCATTAAGGAGAGCAAAATGACTCAGAACGTTGGTGGTTTGGATCGTGTCCTGCGTATCGTGGTTGGCTTGGTGCTGATTACGCTTGCGGCTACCGGTACCGTTGGCGCATGGGGTTATATCGGCGTGGTGCCGCTGCTGACGGGTCTGTTCCGTTACTGCCCGGCATACAGCATCTTCGGTTGTAAAACCGGCCAGGGTGGTTGTGGCACCGGCTGCGGTACGGGTTGTGGCACCGGCGGTAAGACCGACTGCAAGTAAGTTGCCGGGGTGAGCGCTGCCTTAGTTTGAGGCGGTGAGTTGCTCTAGGGCCCAGTCGATGTGCTCCTCAACGAGGGGGCTCGACTGGGCTTTTTTGTTTTTTAATGCCGTGATGTGTTCGGCCGTTGGCGTGGCATTGCCTAAGGCCACCGCGATATTGCGCTGCCAGCGTTCGTAGCCGATGCGGCGAATGGGGCTGCCTTCGAAACGCCTCAGAAACGTGGTTTCGTCCCAGTCAAACAGGTCGAGCAGGGTGGCGGCATCAAGTTGATGTCGGGGTGCGAACTCGGCATCGCCGTTCGGCGTGAAGCGGTTCCAGGGGCAAACCAGTTGACAGTCGTCGCAGCCATAGATGCGATTGCCTATGGCTTTACGGAATTCGACGGGAATGCTGCCGTGATGCTCGATGGTGAGATAGCTGATGCAGCGTCGGGCATCGACCCGGTAGGGTGCGGTGATGGCCCCGGTGGGGCAATAGTCGATACATTGGGTGCAGTCGCCACAATGCGGTGCGATGGCCTCGTCATGGGCGAGGGGGAGATCACAGAGGATCTCACCGAGAAAAAACCAGGAGCCTTGGCGATCAAGTGACAGGGTATGTTTGCCTTCCCAGCCCAGCCCCGCTTGTGTAGCGAGGGCGACTTCTTTGACGGGCGCGGAATCGGTGAAGGCACGGTAGGTAAAGGGGCCGGCGGCAGCAGTAAGCTGATCGGCCAGGCTTTGTAGCCGGTTGCGAATGACCTTGTGATAATCGCGGCCGAGGGCGTAACGGGAGACGTAGGCCGCGTCACGATCAGTGAGTTGTGCTTCTGCGGTTTTGGCATCCGCAGGCCAGTAGGGCAGTCGGACGCTGATGACGCTGAGTGCGCCGGGGACCAGTTGTTCCGGATGCTTGCGGAGTTCGGCGTGGCGGGCCATGTAATCCATGGTGCCGTGACAGCCATCACGCAGCCAGTCATCCAGTCGTTGCTGCATGGCTTGCGGTACCCGTGCAGGGCCGATGCGCACATCGCTGAAGCCGAGTTGTTCGGCTTCGCGGATGATGCGTGTTTTGAGATCGGCCAGATCAGTCAAAGCGGGCGCGCCATGTCTGCCAGAGATGCGACGCTTCTGCCGAGCCTTCGGCCGGTGACCATTGAGCGATTTCGTCGGCACTGAGTGGCACAAAGGGGCCCGCTTTGGCTTCGAAGAACACGCTGTTGGGTTCGAGAGCCAGCAGGGTGTGGGTGGTGCCGTGCGGGATGTCGATGCCAAAGACCGGACCGTTGGGGCTCAGGGTCAGCGCTTCAACAATAGCACCCTGATCATCGAAGCTGAGGTAACCGAAACGGCCTTGCAGCACGACGATGCTTTCGTCTTTGTTCGGATCCAGATGCCGGTGTGGTCGGACGTAGGAGCCTGGTTGCATGGCGTTGATGAGCCGATGCGCCGGAAAATCATCAGTGGGATGAAAGTTGGCGTTCTTGCGCTGGCGATCTGCGCTGGCGGCCGTTTGGCAGGTTTGATCGAGCAGGGCGCGGTCAATACGGGTGGTGGAGGGCATGACATGCACTTTGGTAACGTTGTGCATGAATTATCCGCGATGTTGCACACAGATCAATGGCATATTCTGGCGACTTGCGGCAACATTCGGGCTTTGCAGCACGTTTCCGGTTTGATTGCGCCGCTTTCCCCATGCAGACTCTTGTTCGAATCCTTCCTGATGAGGCCGCCACGCTGGCAGCCGGCGAGGCTATCGGACGTCTATTGGGCACACAACCGGCGTCAAACCTACGGTTACATGTGAACCTGATGGGCGATCTGGGGGCCGGTAAAACCACCCTGGTGCGTGGGGTACTGCGCGGCCTGGGTTATGCCGGACGCGTGAAAAGCCCGACCTATCCGTTGCTGGAGTCTTATCGCGTGGGCGATCTGAATCTGGCGCATTTTGATTTATATCGTCTGGAAACACCGGACGCATTTGTCGAGGCAGGCTTTGACGAAAGCTTTGTCGGACCGGGTGTGCGCTTTGTGGAGTGGCCAGCGCAAGCAGGGCGTTATTTGCCACCCGCGGATTGGCAACTGAGCTTGATTGACGCATCGCAGGGTGGACGCGAGATGTCGATTGAAGCGCTGAGTCTGTCAGGGGCTGTCTTATTGGCGGATTTGACGTGATGAAATCGCGGATTCGTTTAGCGCCTCAGGTGTCTCAAGCTAATCGCCGGACATTTCTGAAGTCGGTGGGATCGCTCTGCCTCCTGTCGGTGACGCCAGTGGGGTCGTTGGCGGCCGTAGCCTCATCGATTGTGGCCGTGCGCGTCTGGCCCGCGGAGGATTACACCCGTGTCACCATCGAGCACAAAGGGCTGGTGAAGTTTACGCAAAGCGTGGTCCATAACCCGGAACGGCTGGTGGTGGACATTGAAGGCATCGAACTCAATGGGGTGATGAAGAGCCTGGGCGATAAGGTGGGTCCCAATGATCCGTACATCCGCCAGCTGCGTGCGGCCAATTACAAACCGGGTGTGGTGCGTCTGGTGATGGATCTGAAGGGCGAAGTGGCACCGCAGGTCTTTAATCTACCGCCGGTGGGGAACTACGAAAGCCGGTTGGTGATGGATATCTATCCGGTCATCCCGCAGGATCCGTTGATGCAGCTGGTGAACAACAAGCAGGCTGCGCCAACGCCTGCTCAGGCAGTACCGGAACCGAAGCCCAAGACCGAAGTCGTTAAACAGGAGCCACTCAAAACACCGGTTGAGCCGGAGGCGCCGCCCAAGCAGGCCGAAGTGACGCCATCGCGGAGCGCCAAGAAATCCGCTAAAGCTGTGACGATCATGCTGGACCCGGGCCACGGTGGCGAAGACCCCGGTGCCGTGGGTGCACGCGGCTCGATGGAAAAGAATGTCACGTTGTCGATTGCCCGTCGTTTGCGGGAACGTATCGAGAACGACCCGGCGATGCGGGCGGCATTAACCCGCGACGGCGACTTTTTTGTGCCGCTCGGCACGCGGGTTCAGAAGGCACGTCGAGCTAAGGCTGACCTGTTTGTGTCGATTCATGCGGATGCCTGGATCAAGCCCGAAGCGCGGGGCTCGTCTGTCTTTGTGCTTTCGGAGAAGGGCGCATCGAGCGCCGCCGCCCGTTATCTGGCTCAAAAGGAAAACGAGGCCGACAAGGTGGGTGGCGTCAACTTTACGGTGGCCGACCCGCATCTGGCGCGGACGTTGATGGACTTGACCCAGACGGCCACGCAGAATGACAGCATGAAGCTGGGCAAGTCAGTGCTGACTAACCTGGGCAGCGTCAACGCCCTGCATAAGGCATCGGTTGAACAAGCCGGTTTTGCGGTGCTCAAGGCCCCGGATATCCCCTCGATCCTGATTGAAACGGCCTTTATTTCCAATCCCGAAGAAGAAAAGCGCCTCAACGATGAGGACTATCAGGAAAAAATGGCCGAGGCGATCATGCGCGGTATTCGCCAATATCTGGCGAAAAACCCCACATTCAACAAGGCCTGAGCATCGGAATCCGGCGGCAAGCCTTTATAATGCAAGGCTTTACCGGTTTCGGCCCTGTTTTAATTCATGCGCGTATTTCGCGGTCTTCATCCTGCCGCTGATGCGGATGCGGTCATCACGATTGGCAATTTCGATGGCATGCATCTGGGGCATCAGGCGTTGTTGCGTCAGCTTCGGGCTGAGGCACAGTCGCGTGGGCTGAAATCGTCGGTGCTGACCTTTACGCCGCACCCGCGTGAATTCTTCGCCAAGAAGCACGGCGGCCCAGATGCCACGGTGCCGGCACGCCTGCATACCCTGCGTGAAAAACTCGAGGCCTTGGCTGCGGCCGGCGTGGATGAAACCCGGATCTGTCGGTTTAATGACGCCTTTGCCAGCCTGAGCCCGGAAGATTTTGTACGGTCGGTGCTGGTCGATGCCATGCGGGCCAAACATGTCATGATCGGCGATGATTTCCGTTTTGGTGCGCGCCGTGCCGGTGATTTTGCTTTGCTGAAATCGCTGGGCGAACAATACGGCTTTACGGTCTCGTCGCTGGATTCACAGTGTTTGGCAGGTGAACGCGTTTCCAGCTCGCAGGTGCGCGAAGCCTTAGCGGCCGGTGATCTGGGTCGTGCCGAAGCACTGCTCGGTTATCCGTATGCCATGGAAGGCCGTGTGGTTCGGGGCCGTCAGCTGGGTCGTACGATTGGCGTGCCGACCGCTAACGTGCAGATCCGCCACGACCCATTGCCACTACGTGGCGTGTTTGTGGTTGACGTGGCGCTGGACGAAACGCGTGCAGCAGTTCCTGTCGTGACCCGCCGCTATGCCGGTGTGGCTAACCTGGGCTATCGTCCCACGCTGGGTGGTGATACGCGCCCGCTGCTGGAAGTGCACCTTTTCGACTTCGCCGGTGATCTTTATGGCGCGCACCTCGATGTCCGTTTTCTCGCCAAGCTGCGAGATGAAATGACTTTTGCCGATTTTGGCGCACTGACTACCCAGATTCAGCAGGATCTGACGCAGGCGCGTTCGTTCTTTCAGCAGTATCCGATTTCTTCTTAACCGTCTGTGTAGTCAGCCCATGTCCGAAAACAACAAGAATGCCCCGCAAAACGATCAGGCCAAAGAAGCCCGTGCCACGCTGAATCTGGCGGACACCGCGTTTCCGATGCGCGGTGATTTACCCAAGCGCGAGCCGGGCTGGATTGCCGATTGGCAGAAAAATGGGCTCTATCAAAAGATTCAGGAACATACGAAAGGGCGTCCACGCTTCGTGCTGCACGATGGCCCGCCGTATGCCAACGGCGACATTCATATCGGTCATGCGGTCAACAAGATTCTGAAGGACATCATCGTCCGCTCGAAGGTGCTGGCCGGTTTTGATGCTCAGTACGTGCCGGGCTGGGATTGCCACGGCCTGCCGATTGAACACCAGATCGAAAAGCAGCACGGCCGTAATTTGCCGGCGGACGAAGTGCGCAAGCTTTGCCGGACCTACGCTGCCGAACAGGTGGCGCGCCAGAAGAGAGATTTCATCCGTCTCGGCGTGCTGGGCGATTGGGATAACCCGTACCTGACGATGAACTTCAGTGCGGAAGCCAACGAGATTCGCGCGCTGGGCAAGATGTTGGCCGATGGTTACTTGTATCAGGGCCTGAAGCCCGTGAACTGGTGTCTGGATTGCCGCTCGGCCCTAGCCGAAGCCGAAGTCGAGTACGAAGATAAGCACTCGCCGGCCATTGACGTGGCTTTCGAAGTTCATCCGAACCACGCTGCGACCGTGGCCAAGGCCTTTGGTCTGGACCATCTGGATGGCCCGGCTTTCGCCGTGATCTGGACGACCACGCCGTGGACGCTGGTGTCCAACACCGCCGTCGCCGTGCACCCGGACGTGACCTACGTCGTGGCCTCGAACGACACCGAGTCGCTCGTGGTCGCCGAGCCCCTGGCCGAGAAGGTGCTCGGCGAGGGCTGGCGACTGGGCCAGACCTTCAGCGGCCGCGAGCTGGAGCTGTGGCGCTACGCCCG
>CALKUR010000127.1 GCA_937996725.1 uncultured Dechloromonas sp.
GGCTGCCGGTGACGCGAAGGTTTTGGCAGATCACGGTCGTCCGGTGCTTACCCTCACACTTGCCGATGCCAAAGCTGGAATTTCAGCAATCAAGGCGGCACTTCAGTGAGTCCAGTAAAACTTAGCGCCGGAAACAACCCGCTTCGAGATCCAGACGATCGACGTTTAAATCGCATTGCTGGGCCAAGTTCGCTCATCATTTTTGGTGTCACTGGAGACCTGTCGCGTAAGAAGTTGATGCCAGCCGTATATGACTTAGCCAATCGCGGATTGCTTCCACCTGGCTTTGCTCTGGTTGGTTTTGCTCGTCGTGACTGGGCTCACCAAGACTTTGGAAAAGAAGTAAAAGCATCAGTTCAGCAGTACGCGCGTACTCCTTGGTCTGAAGAGGTTTGGGAACAGCTATCTACTGGTATCCGCTTTGTTTCTGGTGAATTTGATGACCCGAAGGCGTTCGATCGCCTGAAGGAGACCATCGAAGAGCTAGATCGTGAACGTGGTACCAATGGAAACCACGCTTTCTATCTATCGATCCCACCAAAGGCATTCGAAATTGTCTGTCAGCAACTATCTCGTAGCGGTTTGGCGAATCCGGCACCAGATGAATTCCGACGCGTAGTCATCGAAAAGCCATTTGGACACGATTTGAAGTCCGCTCGCGAATTGAACGATGTTGTGGAGTCGGTATTCCCTCCAGACGCTGTTTTCCGAATCGATCACTACCTTGGAAAAGAAACAGTTCAAAACATTCTTGCTTTGCGTTTTGCCAACCAGTTGTTTGAGCCACTTTGGAATGCGAACTATATCGACCACGTTCAAATCACAATGGCTGAAGACATCGGTGTTGGTGGCCGTGCTGGTTATTACGACGGCATTGGAGCTGCTAGAGACGTAATTCAGAACCACTTACTTCAGTTGTTGGCTCTAACTGCAATGGAAGAGCCAGTTTCCTTCGATGCCGCTGATTTGCGCGCTGAAAAAGAAAAGGTTTTGTCAGCGGTTACTTTGCCGAAGGATCTCGGAAAATACACCTCACGTGGTCAATACGCTGGTGGCTGGCAGGGTGGCGAGCAGGTTACCGGGTTCTTGCAAGAAGACGGCATGAACAAAAAGTCGGTCACTGAGACTTACGCTGCAATGCGTCTGGACATCAACACCCGACGCTGGGCTGGAGTGCCTTTCTACCTTCGAGCTGGCAAGCGTCTAGGTCGTCGCGTTACTGAAATCGCTGTGGTATTCAAACGCGCACCACAGCAGCTCTTTGCTGAATCGCAGACCTCTGCCCTTGGTCAAAATGCCCTAGTGATTCGCGTGCAGCCTGATGAAGGTGTAACCATCCGCTTTGGTTCGAAGGTTCCTGGCGTTGGCATGCAGGTTCGCGATGTGACCATGGACTTTGGTTACGGTCACGCCTTCACCGAACAGAGCCCTGAGGCCTATGAGCGTTTGATTCTTGATGTGCTTTTGGGTGACCCACCGCTGTTCCCTCGCCATGAGGAAGTAGAGCTATCTTGGAAGATTCTTGACCCGATTGAAGAATTCTGGGAAAAGCAGGGTAAG
Source organism: uncultured Dechloromonas sp. (assembly GCA_937996725.1). GTDB lineage: Bacteria > Pseudomonadota > Gammaproteobacteria > Burkholderiales > Rhodocyclaceae > Fluviibacter. Next base: position 1,561 of record CALKUR010000127.1, read on the forward strand.
CCGGAGCAGTATGCCCCTGGTTCCTGGGGACCTTCATCCGCAGACAAGATGTTGCATCAAGACGGACGAGCTTGGAGAATTCCGTGATTAAAGACCTACCAAACACCACAGTCAGCAAGGTTTCAAAAAAGCTGGTTGAAATTCGCGAAGAAGGCGGCGTAGTTGCTCTAGGTCGTGTTTTGACACTGATTATCACAACCAAGTTCTCGGGAATCGAAGATGCCGTCAAGGCGGCAAACGAGTCGTCTCGCGAACACCCTTGTCGCATCATCGTTCTAGCTGAGGACGACAAGAAATCCAAGCAGGAGTCAAAGCTTGACGCACAGATCCGTGTCGGCGGAGACGCCGGTGAAAAACGGCAGGATGGCGACGGCGCGCGGGACCGGCAGGGCGGCGCGGCGCGCGGCGTCGTCGGACAGGCCGCGCGCGATCTCCTCGCCCGCGGCGCTGCGCACGGCGCTGCGCCTGGGCGGCCATTACCTGGCGCTGGACCGGCTACAACATGGTCTTTTACCTGGCCGCGCTGCAAAACATCGACCCCTCGATCTATGAGGCCGCGCGGATCGACGGCGTGCCCTCCCGCGCCCGCTTCTGGCGCATCACGGTGCCGCTCATCACGCCGGTGATCGACTCGGAGGTCTTGTTCTTGTTGGCATCCCAGGTGTAACTCAAATCCCCGAGGCTGGTGTTGCTGTAGCTGATCCCCGAAAGAAGATTATCGCTTCGGTAACTGCGTGTCTCGGTGATCCCGTTGCCGAGGACTTCGGTTGTCTGACGACGCCCTGCGTCGTGGGGTCGCGGCGGGCCGGCTGGCGTGGTGGGTAAGGATGGGGCGATGAGCGACTCAACCCACGACGCGATCGTGATCGGCGGCGGCATCGGAACAAGGCCGGGCTTTGCCGAAAGGCTGAGGCCTGAGGCGCGCAAATTGCCGGACACGGATTGGGAGATTGAAAAGCTTTATGCCTTCGCGCCGGAACTGGGCGCAGGCGTCATCCGCGCCAGCCACTCGCGCTATGTGATTGACCTCAACCGCCCGCCGCAGGACCGCCTCGTCCCGCTCATCGCCAGCCTGCGCGACCGTCTCGGGGAGCGCTGTACCACCGCCGCCGCATCGCCTACGGCTTGCGCATGGCTGAGCCACTGCTGGGCTTGGCGCAAAGAGAGGTTCAGCGATGCGCTCATGCGGCACCCCTTCTTTGCAAAGCAGCGCGGGCCTGCTGCACATCGGAGAAAGGAAGGCGCTCGCCCGCCACTTCTTGGTAGTCCTCATGGCCTTTGCCCGCGATCAACACGATGTCGCTGGCGCCAGCTTGAGAGACGGTGTGCGCAATGGCTTGGGCACGGTCCGCGAGGATCTGCACCGCCGAACCCGGTGTCAAACCCGCCTGCATGTGTTGCAGGATGTGCTGCGGGTCTTCGCTGCGCGGGTTGTCACTGGTGAGCACCACCTGCTGGGCATGGGCTTGTGCGGCGGCTGCCATCAAGGGCCGTTTGCTGGCATCGCGGTCGCC
>CALKUR010000128.1 GCA_937996725.1 uncultured Dechloromonas sp.
GATCCAATACGAATGCGCTGCCTCCAGCGCGAAGTACCGCGGCTGAAGACAGCGCATTCATAGGTAATCCTTAAAGGTAATTACTTGAGCTTGGTGCCGGTCGAGCGAAGGTCTTCACAAGCCTGGCTCACACGTGCAGCCATGCCAGCTTCTGCGAGCTTGCCGTAGGCGCGTGGGTCGTAAGCCTTCTTGTTACCGACTTCGCCGTCGATCTTGAGCACGCCGTCGTAGTTCTTGAACATGTGGTCCACGATCGGACGGGTGAAGGCGTACTGGGTGTCGGTGTCGACGTTCATCTTCACGACGCCGTAGTCCAGGGCCTCGCGGATCTCCGAGAGCAGCGAGCCGGAGCCGCCGTGGAAGACCAGGTCGAAGGGACGCGAGCCGGCGGCGAGCCCGAGCTCAGCGACGACGGCCTCCTGGGCGGCCTTGATCTGGATGACGTTGTCACCCTTCATGCCTTCCTGGAGCTGCTTGTCGAAACCGGTCAGGCCGAGGTCGGCGATGGCGTGGAAGAAGCCGGGATTCGCGTACTACATGGATATGGGCACCGGCAAGACCAAGACGTCGATTGATCTGTATTCGGCGTACTTCATGGAAGGGGAGGTTGACAGGCTGCTTGTCCAGACCAAGTTCTCCACCCGCATGAACTGGGTGCGGGAGTTCGCTATTCACTGTCCGGTTCCACATGAAACATATATCCTGGATACCACCAAGCCCAAAGCGTTTGATGAGTTCAACGGCACTGACAATGGTAAATTGAAGATTCTAGTGGTAGGCACCGAATCGCTGGCCGCAGGGTCCGCAGTGTTGTACGCTGAACGATTCGTGAATACATCTACTCGGTGCGGCGTGATCGTTGATGAAGCTCATATGATCAAGACGCACAACGCGGTCCGGTCCAAGAATTCGGTAAAAATTGGGCGTGGGGCCAAGTATAAGACTATTATGACTGGCACTCCGGTGGCTAATGCCCCGATGGACCTGTATATGCAATTCCAATTCTTGGATGAGAACATCATCGGCACTGGTGATTTTTATTCATTCCGTAATCGATATGCCGTCATGGGTGGGTACGAGGGCCGCGAGGTCATTGGGTATCAAAACATGGAGGAGTTGATCGAATTGGTGTCCCCGTACGTGTTCCAAGCACGCAAATCCGAAGTATTATCTGAACTACCGCCTAAAGTATATGAAGTCCGAGAAGTGCGATTCACCGACAAGCAAAAAGAATTGTATAAAGACCTTGCTAAGAAAAACCGTGCAATCATGGGGGATCGTGGAGTCACAGTCGATACGGTGCTGGAAAGAATGTTACGATTGCAAGAAGTATGCGGAGGCATCATCACTTTTGAAAGGAATCCGGACCTCTACAACAAAGCCAAGTACGAGCACTCCCGAATCCCCGGAGGTAATCCGAAAGTGGAGGAGTTACTAGCAATCACTGAGGAATACGAAATGTCCACGATCGTGTGGTGCCGATTCATCGAAGAGATACACATGGTGTCGGAGGCACTCCGAGCCAAATACGGTGAGAGTTCGGTGGTCGAGATCTACGGGCAAGTGAGCGAAGAAGACCGTGATTATAACGTGCAGGAATTGTTCCAGAAGAAGAAGGCCCGATTCTTGGTGGGCAACGCGGCCACTGGCGGCACCGGTCTTAATATGACGGCGGCAGAATTGGTGGTTTACTTCTCGAATTCGTTCAACTACGTCGAGCGCGATCAGTCCGAGGATCGTGCACATCGCATAGGTCAAACCAAATCGGTGTTGTATATTGATTTGGTGATGGAGAAATCCGTAGATTGCGCGATCATGGAAGCACTCAAAGGTAAAAAGAATGTATCGGAGTTCGTACGCGAGAGTATACAGTCCAAAAATGCCGAGTCATTGCTTGGTCTGCTGTAATGTGTTATAATACCCGTATAGTGAGAGGATAAAGATGCCAAAAGTTTACGTAACCCAAGAGGTCCAGTACGCTGATTATCAGCAAGCCGAGAAGTTCGGTGAAGTGGTGTTCTTGTGCACATCCGAGGTGTCCAGCATCTCGGGCTCCTTGCATAACAAGAAACTGCTGAATGTGGTCCGCGATCGATTCAAGAATTATGACCCGATCGATGATTATATCGCGCCCTCAGGCTCCCCGATCGTCACTTGTCTGGTGATGGCATTGGCCCGCGAGAAGGGCTCTACGTTCAATTTCCTGAAGTGGAGCAATCGTGACCGCCAATATTCACAGGTGACATTCGACATGGAGGAGACTGGCCATGTCTTTTGAAGATAACATCTTCCACCGCTACGACGGTATGACGCTGATTGAATTGGTGCGTCAGATGAAGGACATTCAAGCCCAGAAGGAGACTGCCGACGAGCACACCAAACTCCTCAACAAGCATTTCGATTTTCTGCGCATCACCAAGATCCCGCAGGTGATGGAAGATGAGGGAATCCGAAATCTGAGCGTCGAGGGCGTGGGCCGAGTGTCACTCACTGCGGACATGCACGTGTCAGTCAAAGATGGCCAAAAGGAATCGTTCTATGATTGGCTGCGCGACAATGGCCGTTCGGACTTGATTCAGCCCACCGTGAATTCCAGCACGCTCAAGGCGACTGTTAAAGATATGGTGCGATCTGGCGAACAGATTCCGGATGAAATGCTCAATATCAGCCCATTTACTCGGGCATCCATCACCAAGAGGTAACCATGGAACATTATATCGGCACCAAATTCATTAAGGCTGTCCCCATGACGCGGGCAGAGTATAACGAATATCGGGGTTGGAAGCTCCCTGCTGACGAGGACGGCGGTGATATTGGCATGTTGGTTGAATATGAAGATGGGGGTCAATCGAATCATCCAAACCACAAAGGTTACATCTCGTGGTCGCCAATGGGCGTGTTTTCAAAAGCTTATCGCCGTACCTATAACATGACCTTCGGGATGGCCATCGAAGCTCTTAAAGTGGGTAAGAAGGTTTCTCGAATCGGATGGAACGGTAAGGGTATGTGGTTAATCATGGTCCCCGGCACGCCGATGGTCACGCCTACCCCCGGGACCCCTTACCATCAAGCAGGTGTCATATCATGTGAAATACTGCCGCATATTGATATGTGGACGGTCAACGGCGAAGGTCGTCGCGCAATGCTTCCGGGCTGGCTTGCAAGCCAGACAGACATGCTGGCTGAAGATTGGATGATTGTACAAGATTCCGCGTAAGCGGATAAACCTGACTGGTTCCGGCCAGTCTGACATTAACGCCATTAATAGGAGAATTTCAATGGCCAAGGGCAACGCAGTAGCTAAAGTAGAAGAGTTCGCAGTATCGACCGAGATGCCGGACTTCATGAAGAAGGGCTCCCAGCGTGGTGCCGAGAATGTGGGGTCGGAAGACGTCATCATTCCGCGCATCGAACTGGTCCAGGCTCTGTCCCCGGCACGTAAGCGTAACGACCCTGCGTACATCGAAGGCGCAGAGGAAGGCATGCTGTTCAACAACGTCACCCGTGACCTGTATGGCCCGGAAGTGAACGTAATCCCGGTCTATTACGCCAAGCAGTATCTGGTCTGGAAAGATCGCAAGCAGGGTGGCGGCACCAACGGCTTCCGTGGCGCATTCAATACCA
>CALKUR010000129.1 GCA_937996725.1 uncultured Dechloromonas sp.
CTTGAAGAAGCCGGAGCCCATGCCTGCGAGTCAGCGCAAGCAGCCCTGCGGGCCAGCCCGGCGTCAATTCTGGTGTTGCTGGACAATGTTGCAGTCCAGGACGTGCTTTGGTCGCTTGACGCCACCCGGACGCTTTCAGATCGGACAATCGTCAATTTCACCACGAATACGATTGATGAGAGCAAAGCGCTGCAGCGCATGTTTGAGGAAACAGGCGGTGGCTACGTCAAGGGAACTATCGTGGCTTACCCTCGCAATATTGGACACCCTGAAAGCCATGGCATCTATTCGGGCAGCCAAGACAGCATCATGCGCCATCGCGACCTGCTTGAGATTCTTACCCCCAATGTGATCACTCTACCCTGGGACGAAGCCTACGCGTTTTCCGTGATGCTCCACATTCATGCGTTTGCCTCCATGCTGTCATTCCATGAAGCCGTTGCTGCCAGCCATCGATTTGGCATGCCGCCTTCGCAGGTTGCCAGCCTCATACACAAGGCATCGCGCTTCTTCGTTTCGGATGCCATCGATGATGCTGCTCGGCGATTGGAATCCGGCGAGTTCGGAGGCGATCAAGCCAGACTTGCGGTGCACGCAAGCGCCTTTGAATATCTGGCGCAAGCCATGCAGGCGCGGGGAGCACCGATCCCGGTCTTTGATTCCGTCCGCAAGGCGACACTGGAAGCCGAAACCATGGGATATGGCAATGAAGACATTGCAGCCATGATCAAGTTCTTCGCGTCAGAGCTGCTTTTTAATGAGGTGCCTTCTGGGAACTGACAATGGCTTAACCGGCCACACCAAATGCTCGAAATCCAACCCCACATTTCACCCCACACTTTGTCGTGGGTAGGATGTAAGAGTGAAAGCTAATTCATTGAAAAAGGCCCCTGTTTTCAGATAGTTCGAATACCTTGCTATTTTTCTAACGTAATGATTTCTAGGAATTTTTTCGAACTGGCGGAGAGGGTGGGATTCGAAAAATACCTCTATACTTCTGTTTGTGGCGACGCGCCCATGCGCGCCAGGGCGCAAGCGGCGCGGTCGAACATCCACGCGGGAATCTCGAGGCACCGGTCCGACGTTGCTCCTGTCTTGCTGCAGCGGAGTATATCCCCACACGCTCGCTCGACCTTCTCATGAACGTGAACTCGACACCCAGACCAGGGATGCCAGCGATAGAAAACTTCTCGAACTTCGGTTCCGTGGGCGTTGCGTCGCCGCGTTGTACAACGAGGACAGACCGCACAGTGCGATCGGGAATATCCCCCCGATCATGCTGGCAAACTCACCCGGTGCCACCAGCCCATCGGGGTCGAGCGAGGTGCAAAACTCTAGCTACGGGCGGTCCAGGGTTGGGTAGCAGTGCAATCAACCGCTGGACTCTCGTTATGACTGAGGGACTACCGGGGGGCAGGTCAGCCCAAGCCGAAGTACTGCTCCGAGAAGTCGGTCCATAAATTCCCAGCACTGACGAGAGCCAACTATCATATGCAAGATTACATTGAGAATGTACGTCGCGAAATGGCCACTTTCCGTGAGCGGATTTTCAAGACTGAGTCGGTGTCCGAGGTGCAACAAATTCTCAGTACTTTTTATCACGCCTATAGCATACAGACGGCCAACTTTGGGAACTGCCTGATCTATAGAGTGCGGCTTTGTAAAAACGATCAGCGCCGCCTTGATCCAACTGAAATTTGGGTCCCACGCTCTGATATTCTGAAGCGTGTGGGTAGGGTGAATGACATTGGCCAACGCATCTTCTACGGTGCTTTTCATCCACTCACAGCAATCAGGGAAGCGCGGATCACTAAAGATCAATACTTCTCTATAGGCGTTTACCATCTTCAGGCGATGGATGACTGCAATATGACCAGTGTTGTTATCCAGACACCGCCCAAGCCAAATCCGCTAAATCGCCCCCTTGACCAACTGGCCCATGAGCTCAGTGCTTTTGTTGTGTCTGAATTTACGAAAACCGTCAGCCCAGGGTAGGAGAATTATTACAAAAAAAGTTGCGCAATGGCTCAGTTTCTTCTTGATCTTCCCCAAAAAGATAGTCTGATTTACCCATCGATGCAGGATGCGGACATGATTAACATTGCGCTTCCAGAAGCTGCGGCAACCAAGCGGCTTATCCTGAAATCAGTTTTTCACTGTCAGTTGCGGGACGAGCCCTACGCTCTACTTGAATCCCGTCCCGTCGACGGAAAACTGAAAACGATGGTGGACAGATCGCCTAATGGCTTCAGACTCAATCTGATTGGAGACCCCATGCGTTTCTCGCAAATTTTTGATCATTCGAAAATATCCTCCCCCGACGAGATTATGCGCCACTTCATGGCAAGTAAGCAGTCAAAGCCGGGCCGAGCGTAACCCATCAAATCCGCTGGTCGACAACTCTTTTAAATCAATACGCCATCTCAATAATTACAATAGCTTAAGTCCCAGAGAGAGTTCGACACCAGTCGACTTCCCACCGCCAGTATCAAATTGAAAATAAATGATAATTCCGTTTCAGGGCCTCGCAATGGCGCAGTTCTGCGCCGTTTTCGCGTAGGCGACCGAACCTTTGAGACC
>CALKUR010000130.1 GCA_937996725.1 uncultured Dechloromonas sp.
TGCTTGGTAATCTTGCCTTAATTGGCACGCCGTTCTTCTCAGGCTTCTATTCAAAAGACTCCATCATTGAAGCAGTAGCGGCCAGCCATATCCCTGGATCTGGCTTTGCATACTTTGCGGTTATGGCGAGTGTGTTTGTAACGGCTTTGTATTCATTCCGTCTCTATTTCTGGGTTTTCCATGGAAAGGCGCGCTGGGGTCATGCGGATTCTCACGACCACCACCATGATCATGCGGAGCAGGGCGATGATCACGACCACCACGGTTTGGCTCCAGGCGAAAAACCTCATGAGTCACCATTGGTAGTTACTTTGCCACTGATTTTATTGGCTATTCCATCTGTGATTATTGGTTTCTACACCATTACTCCTCTTTTGTTCGGTACATACTTCGGTGATTCAATCTTTATTGATCTCGCTCGTCATCCCGTTATGAAAGAGCTCGCAGAAGAATTCCATGGCCCAGTAGCTATGGCTATTCATGCATTTACTTCCCCTGTATTAGGGTTGGTGGTATTGGGCGTTCTGACTGCGGCCATTGGCTATTTATGGGCTCCTGGCTTGCCTGCTAAATTTGCTCAGACATTTGCACCAATCAAAAAACTATTTGATAACAAGTACTACTTGGATGATTTGAATCAAGTGGTGTTTGCTAAGGGTCTCATTTGGATTGGCGGAATTCTTTGGCATCGCGGTGACCAGAAGGTGATTGATGGCTTCTTGGTAAATGGAAGCGCTCATACAGTAGGGCGCTTTGCTGGAGTTATTCGCCATTTTCAATCCGGGTATGTTTATCACTACGCCTTTGCAATGATTGCAGGCTTAGCGGTATTGCTAGCTTGGGTTTTATACGCTTACCTGCCTTTTGTTCGCTAGGCCTTTGTTACTTAAGTAGCCACTATGATTCTTTCTTACGCCATCTGGACCCCAATAATTTTTGGACTCATTATTTTGTTTTATGGGTCTGAAAAGCCATCCGCTGGAGTGCGTTGGTTAGCGCTCGTTGGTTCAATTATTGGATTTATTGCAACTCTGCCATTAATTATCAATTTCGACATTGCCAATCCAGGCATGCAGTTTGTGGAAAAGATTAGTTGGATTCCTCGTTACGACATTAACTATTACCTAGGTATTGATGGTATTTCAGTATGGTTCATTGTATTAACCGCCTTCATCAATATTTTTGTTGTGATTGCCGCTTGGGAGGTGATTGATACCAAGGTATCGCAATATATGGCGTCGTTCATGATCCTATCTGGATTGATGATTGGCGTATTTGCCGCCTTAGATGCGTTGCTGTTCTATGTATTCTTCGAGGCAACACTGATTCCGATGTACATCATCATCGGCGTATGGGGCGGCCATAACCGAATCTATGCAGCATTTAAGTTCTTCTTGTATACCTTGTTGGGCTCTTTGCTGACATTGGTTGCGATGCTGTATCTCTATAACGTCACCAATACATTTGATATCTTGGCTTGGCAAAATGCTCGCCTTGATATTGTTGAGCAGATTTTGTTGTTCGCTGCTTTCTTTATGGCATTTGCTGTCAAAGTACCAATGTGGCCTTTGCACACATGGTTGCCAGACGTTCACGTTGAGGCGCCAACTGGTGGTTCTGTAGTTTTAGCGGCAATTATGTTGAAGCTTGGCGCATATGGGTTCTTGCGTTTCTCATTGCCTATCGCACCAGACGCAAGCCAATACTTGGGACCATTCGTTATTTTCTTGTCACTAGTCGCGGTAATTTATGTCGGCGCAGTTGCGCTAGTGCAAAAGGACATGAAAAAACTGGTTGCCTACTCTTCAGTAGCGCATATGGGCTTTGTTACGCTTGGATTCTTCCTCTTTAGTCCTTTGGGTATCGAAGGCGGTATTGTGCAAATGATTTCCCACGGTTTCGTGGCGGGCGCAATGTTCCTTTCGATTGGCGTTCTCTACGATCGCATGCATACCCGTCAAATTGCCGATTACGGTGGCGTTGTACACCGCATGCCAGCATTTACCGCATTTGCTGTTTTGATGGCGATGGCTAATTGTGGATTGCCAGCTACCTCCGGTTTCGTTGGTGAATTTATGGTGATTTTGGCTGCCGTGGATTACGATTTTGTGATCGGCATCCTAGCGGCAACAGCATTGATCTTAGGCGCTGCTTATTCCTTATGGATGGTCAAGCGCGTCATCTTTGGCGCAATCACTAATCCAGAGGTTGCTAAGCTTGAAGACCTCAACGGCCGCGAGTTTTTTATGTTTATTGTTCTGTCGCTCTGCGTAATTGGCATGGGCGTGTATCCCAAACCCTTTACCGACATTATTCATCCTGCTGTGATGCAGTTGCTCGAACATGTCGCGATTAGCAAACTCTGAGTAAGGTTATTGCATGGATACTTTTGACCTGATTGCCATTGCACCTGAACTGATCCTGGCTTTTGTTGCCAGTGATTTGTTATTGACCAGCGCCTTCATTAAAGAAAAGAGCGGTCATGAAGCGAATGATGTATTTCATGCGCCACGGGCTGCATCCTTTGTGTATTTCTGTTCCTGCTTACTCTTAATTGGCTTGGGCATTGCATTTTTAAGCAGAATGATTGATCTGCCGTACTTTGCCATGGCCGGTCTGTTCCAGTCCGATCCGATTGCCAATCTGCTCAAAGCAGGGTGCTGCTTTGCGCTACTGATTAGCCTGATTTACTCCAAGCAGTATTTAATTGATCGAGGGCTCTTCCGACCTGATTTCTTGGTCCTCACCTTATTTGCTTTATTAGGCCAATTGGTTTTGATCTCCGCATCGAACCTCATTACCTTGTATCTGGGTCTCGAGTTGATGGCTCTTTCAACCTATGGTTTGGTGGCGATGCGTCACTCTAGCGGCTTATCCTCGGAAGCCGCGATTAAGTACTTTGTATTGGGTGCCTTGGGCAGTGGCTTCTTGCTCTACGGCATGTCCATGCTGTACGGCGCCACCGGCAGCCTGCAGCTCGATGAAGTGCTGCAGGCCATCGCCTCCGGTCAGATCAAGCACCAAGTGCTGGTGTTCGGTCTGGTGTTCATCGTCGCAGGCCTGGCCTTCAAGATCGGTGCCGTGCCTTTCCACATGTGGATTCCCGACGTGTACCAGGGCGCGCCCACGGCCGCCACGCTGCTGATCGGTGGCGCCCCCAAGCTGGCCGCCTTTGCCATCATGGTGCGCCTGCTGGTTGAAGGCCTGATGCCGCTGGCCATCGACTGGCAGCAGATGCTGTCGCTGCTGGCGATCGCCTCGCTGCTGATCGGCAACCTGGCCGCCATCGCGCAGACCAACCTCAAGCGCATGCTGGCGTTCTCGACCATCGCGCAAATGGGCTTTGTGCTGCTGGGCTTTGTGGCGGGTGTGGTCAACGGCCAGACCACCCTGGCGGCCAATGCCTACAGCTCGGCCATGTTCTATGTGATCGGCTATGTGCTGACCACGCTGGCCACCTTCGGCATCATCATGCTGCTTGCCCGTCAGGGTTTCGAGAGTGAAGAGATCGCCGATCTGGCTGGCCTGAACCAGCGCAGCCCGCTCTACGCTGGCGTCATGTCGGTGTGCCTGTTCTCGCTGGCCGGCATTCCGCCCATGGTGGGCTTCTACGCCAAGCTGGCCGTGCTGCAGTCCCTGATTGCTTCGGGCCAGGGCTTCTACATCGGTCTGGCCATCTACGCGGTGCTGATGTCGCTGATCGGCGCCTTCTACTACCTGCGTGTGGTCAAGGTCATGTATTTCGATGCACCGGTCACGGCCACCACCGTGTCTGCACCGTCCGATGTGCGCGTGGTGCTGTCGCTCAATGGCCTGCTGGTGCTGGTGCTGGGCATCGTGCCGGGCGCCCTGATGGCCCTGTGCGCGCAGGCCGTCAAGAGCATGCTGGCGCTCTGAAAAGACCATGTCGCAATCCCTGCAGATTGGCGTGCTGATCCTGCTGGCCTTGCTGGCCGCCAATCTGCCGTTCATCAACCAGCGCCTGTTTGCGGTCGGGCCGCGGCGTCAGCCCAAGGCGCTGGCCTGGCGCCTGCTGGAACTGGTGCTGCTGTATTTCGCGGTGGGCGGCATTGGCCTGGCCCTTGAAAACAGCGCAGGTCAGATCGCAGCACAGGGCTGGGAGTTTTACGCCGTCACTGGCGCCATGTTCCTGACCCTGGCGTTTCCTGGTTTCGTTTTCCGCTACCTTGTGCACCGCCGCGACTGAGCCCGGCGCTGCCTGCCCTCGAGGCGCACCATGTCCGACGAACACCTGATCGAGCAACGCGTTGCGCAGCAGGAGCTGTTCAAGGGCCGTTTCCTGCACGCCTTTCGCGACACGGTGCGCTTGCCCGACGGCGGCCAGGCCACGCGTGAATACGTGGTCCACCCCGGCGCCGTGGTGGTGGTGCCCTTGCTGCAAGGCCCCGACGGCCAGCTGCGCATCGTGCTGGAGCGCCAGTACCGCTACCCCGTCGGCCAGGTCATGATCGAGCTGCCGGCCGGCAAGCTCGACGCCGGTGAAGACCCGCTGCGCTGTGGTCAGCGTGAACTGCTCGAGGAAACCGGCTACCAGGCACGTGAATGGGCCAGGGCAGGGCAGATGCACCTCGCGATTGCCTATTCGACCGAAGTCATCCACATCTACTTTGCCCGTGGCTTGACCCAGGGCGAGCGCCGGCTGGACGCAGGCGAATTCCTGGATGTCTTCACTGCCACTCCGCAGGAGCTGCTGGCCTGGTGCCGCGATGGCGCCGTCACCGACGCCAAGACGCTCAGCTGCATGGTCTGGGTGCAAAATGTGCTCTCGGGCGCCTGGCCTCTTGAATGGCAGGCGCTCGACCCGATATCCAGCCCATGAAAGTCCTCAACCTCCAGTGCAGTCATGGCCATGCCTTTGAAGGCTGGTTCGCCTCGCACGACGATTTCGAGTCGCAGCGCGGGCGGGGATTGCTGACCTGTCCGGTCTGCAATGACGCCGAGATCGCCAAGATGCCCTCGGCCCCGCGCCTGAACCTGGGCCACGATGCACCGGCAGCTGCTGTGCCTGCTGCAGCAGGCCCGGCTGCGCAGCGTGCGCGCCCAGACGCCGCCGTATCCGCCCCTCGCCGAGGTCACCGCGCACGACGTCGACCTCGAGCCCCAGGGCGGCCCACCACTCACCGAGCCACGCCACGGGGGCGTCCGCCGGGCAGGCCGACCAGGTGCGGACGCGCCTGCGGGCCGTTCTCCACGTGCCGCCAGCGGCCGGGCTGCGTCCGCGTCGGGACGGTGGCGACCAGGTCGTCCGCGCTCACGTCGGCAAGGCCATGGAGCACCCTCTCGAGGTAGGAGGCGGAGAACACCTCGCGCCCCGTCGACACCGGCGGCACCGCCTACTTCACCTATCGCGGCGCTCTCTTCCGCCCGGTCTTCCGCACCGAGCGCGAGCGCGAACCCGACCTCGCCTTCGCCGCCCACCTCTCGGCCTACCTGCAACTCCTCGCGCGCCAGGAAGATCCGGACACGCTCTTTTTCAACCGCGAACTGGAAATCACCGGCGATACCGAACTGGGACTGATCGTCAAGAACATGCTGGACGCGGTCGAGTGGCCGAAGCTGCCGCGCCTGCCGCTGCCACTGTCCCTGCGCCTACGCCTGAGGCGCAGTGGGCGTCCTCTATC
>CALKUR010000131.1 GCA_937996725.1 uncultured Dechloromonas sp.
CCTCACCCACTTGTCCGACCGTCAGCCTTCCTGCTGCCAGCGAAAAGCCATTGATGACTTCAGAACCCTAATGACGCTCAGCATCACCTCCCGCGATTCCGACGAGATTGAAATAGGAGACGACACGGAACAGTTAACGCCGGAAGTGCTTTTTGTCGACTTGATCAACAACCTCGAGAAAACAAGCGCTCTGGTCAACGCTGTATTGGATCAGGCATGCAGCAAGTTACGCCACCTCAATCGCCCCGAACTTCTACGGGCGGTCGACAAGTTCGGCGACATGATCACACGCCGCAGAGTCAATGCACTTCTTTGTAACGCCTTCAAATCCGGCACTCGGAATTGAACCGACGTCCACACATCCGGATCGGATATCTCCTCGGCACTGTGGTTTTCTTTTGCCGATTCGGTCAGATTCAATCTGACAGCTCATAGCTCGTGCTGCGCCCGCCACCAGGGGCTTTCTTGAGCACCCCCTGCTCCAACAACTGGGTGATATCGCGCAATGCGGAGTCGGGCGAGCATTTGGCAATTGCGGCCCATTTGCTGCTGGTAAGTTTGCCTTCGAAGCCATCGAGCAATCGATTGAGCAGTCTGATCTGCCGCTCGTTCATGGGCGTGCTTGCCCAGCGTTTCCAAAAAGCCGCTTTATCCAGAACCGACGAGAGCGTTTCGTCTGATCGTTGCACAGCGCGCAGCAGACAGCCGAGGAACCAAGCCAGCCATTCGGTGACATCAAGATCGCCCTTCTGGGTTTTTTCTAGGCCAGCGTAATAGTCTTTGCGTTCCAGCTGGATCTGCGATGACAGGCTATAAAAACGGTTGGCCGATTGATCTGCGCGCGCCAGCGCCATGTCGCCGACGGCACGCGCGATACGGCCGTTGCCATCGTCGAAGGGGTGAATGGTTACAAACCAGAGGTGTGCTAGCCCGGCTTTGATGAGCGGGTCGTCTTGCTGATCTACGTTAAACCAGCGCAAGAAGTCTTTGACCTCGGCATCGAGCAGATGCGCGGGTGGCGCCTCGAAATGCACTTTGGGTCGATGCATCGGGCCAGACACCACTTGCATGGGGCCATGCGCATCATCGCGCCAATCGCCCGTGCGGATTTTGCTCAGACCGCTTTGACCCGCCGGAAACATGCCGGCATGCCAGGCAAAGAGGCGTTGAACGGTGAGCGGCGCTTGGTAGTTGCTAGTAGCATCCAGCACCATATCGACCACACCCTCAGCGTTGCGGTCTGCCGGTGCGAGCGCCCCGATATCGACACCGAGGCGACGGGCAATGGATGAACGAACCGATTCCGGGTTGAGCGAAGCACCTTCGATCTCGCTGGTCTTCAGCACGTCTTCCGTCAGCACCCGCAGATTGGCTTGATCTTGCTGATCCATGCCCAGGCCATGCAGCCGCCCGCGCAACAACCCTTGTGCCTGATGCACCTGGGCAAGCAGCGGCATCAACCGCTTGGGGTCGTACGACCAATCCGGCCAGGCCGGTTGCTGCCAGATGTAACGACAATCTCCGCTTTTCATGCGGAGATTATCAGGCTTATTCTCCGCATCGTCAACTAATTCAACGAGTTATCTATTTCACCGGCCGCGCAAGGATGCGGAGATTAGATCCGACCATCCGAACGTCCTGAAACGTCCACGTGGTCTTCTGATCCAGACTAGTCAGGTTCAAGCCATCAAACCAGCCACGCGCATCACTGCCCAACAGCGTGGGTGCGATATACACGAGCAGTTCATCGACCAGACCCGATTTGACGAAGGTGCCGCTCAGCATTGGACCCGCCTCCACATGCACTTCGTTCACGCCGCGCTTGGCCAGCATAGTCAGCAACTCGGCCAAATCAATCTTTGCGTCTTTGCCGGGCAGGCTGAGCACCTCGGCACCTGCCGCCTGCAGCGCCTGCGCTTTTGCGGCATTATCTGAAGCCGTAACGATGAGACAGCCACCCTGCAAGATCTTTGCAGTCGGCGGCGTGCGGAGTTGGCGATCCAGCACCACGCGTAATGGTACATGCAGATTCACAGGCTGACCGGATTGCCCCATCGGTGGCTCAACGTCACGCACGGTGAGCAAAGGATCATCCGCGAGAATGGTGCCAACACCGGTAATGATCGCCTGCGCCCGTGCACGGAAGCGATGGCCATCGGCACGAGCCTCCGAACCGGTAATCCACTGGCTCTGGCCATTGGCCAACGCACTGCGCCCATCAAGGCTGCCCGCCATCTTCAAACGTACCCAGGGTTTGCCCTGGCGCATCCGTTGTACAAAACCGATATTCAAGGCTTCGGCCTCAGCGGCCATCAACGGTGCCGCAACGGCAATGCCGGCAGCCTGGAGTAACGCAAAGCCTTGTCCAGCCACCAACGGGTTCGGGTCTTGCATCGCGGCGACCACGCGGCTTACCCCGGCTTGAATGAGCGCCTCGGCACACGGCGGCGTTTTGCCATGATGCGCGCACGGTTCTAGCGTCACATAGGCAGTGCAGCCAACGGGATTATTACCCCGGCATTCGGCATCGCGCAGCGCCATTACTTCCGCGTGGCCTTCACCGGCGCGCTCATGCCAGCCTTCGCCGATCAACTGCCCATCCTTGACCAGCACGCAACCAACGCGCGGGTTCGCGCCGGTGGTCATCAACCCCTTAGCGGCCAATTGCAAGGCGTGCGCCATCCAGGCGCTATCAGCGGCCGTGGGAGTCTGGAGCATTGGATCGGGCATCGCTTTTACCCGTAGGTCTTAATGCCGGGCTTAAACCGCCGGCGAGATCTCGCGAATGACTTCGGAGAATTCGTCGATGTCGGTAAAGTTCCGGTAGACCGATGCAAATCGGACGTAGGCGACCTTGTCGATTTTTTTGAGCTCACGCATCACGAGCTCGCCCACTTGCTGCGAGGTGACTTCACGTTCGCCGAGCGCCAGTAGCTTTTCTTCGATGCGGGAAATGGCCGCGTCAATGGCCTCAGCTGTCACCGGACGCTTACGCAGCGCCAGCTGCAGCGAGGCGACCAGTTTGTCGTGACTGAAATCGGTACGCGATCCGTTGCGCTTCACGATATATGGAAACTGGATCTCGGCGTTTTCGTGGGTAGTGAAACGCTTCTCGCACTGGCCACAGCGGCGGCGTCGACGCACGTTATGCCCTTCCTCCGATTCGCGCGTTTCAACGACGGTGGTACCGTCCGCGCCGCAGAAAGGGCATCGCATGCGTGATGCTCTCTAAGAAGCTTACTTACCGTAAACCGGGAAGCGCTTACACAGTGCCGACACTTGATCACGCACTTTAGCGAGAACAGCCTCGTCGCTCGGCGCATCCAGCACGTCAGCAATCAGGTGGGCGATCTGCTCAGCTTCGATTTCGGTGAAACCACGCGTGGTCATCGCCGGCGAACCGATACGGATACCCGAGGTCACGAACGGCTTTTGCGGGTCGTTCGGAATACCGTTCTTGTTGACCGTAATGTGGGCACGACCCAGCGCGGCTTCGGCGTCCTTGCCGGTGATGTTCTTGTTGCGCAGATCCAGCAGGAAGACGTGGCTTTCGGTGCGGCCCGACACGACGCGCAGACCGCGTTCTTCGCCGAGTACACGTGCCATCACGCGGGCATTGTTCAGCACCTGCTCCTGATAATCCTTGAAGCCTTGGGTCGCCGCTTCTTTGAACGCAGTCGCTTTGGCCGCGATCACGTGCATGAGCGGACCGCCTTGCAGGCCCGGGAAAATGGCCGAGTTGAGGGCCTTCTCATGTTCGGCCTTCATCAGGATGGCGCCACCGCGCGGACCGCGCAGCGTCTTATGGGTCGTGGTGGTCACCACGTCGGCGTGCGGTACCGGGTTCGGATAGAAACCGGCGGCGATCAGACCCGCATAGTGGGCCATATCCACCCACATGATGGCACCGACTTCTTTGGCGATCTTGGCAAAGCGTTCGAAATCAATGCGCAGCGCATAGGCCGACGCACCGGCCACGATGATCTTCGGCTTGTGTTCGCGCGCCAGCTTTTCAAGCTGGTCGTAATCAATCTCTTCTTTTTCGTTCAGGCCATACGAGACGGCATTGAACCACTTACCCGACATGTTCAGCGCCATGCCGTGCGTGAGGTGGCCGCCTTCAGCCAGGCTCATGCCCAAAATGGTGTCGCCCGGCTTGGCAAAGGCCATGAGGACGGCCTGGTTGGCCTGCGAGCCCGAGTTCGGTTGCACGTTGGCGGCATCGGCACCGTACAGCGCCTTCAGGCGATCAATCGCCAGTTGCTCGACGACGTCGACGTGTTCGCAACCACCGTAATAACGCTTGCCCGGATAGCCTTCGGCGTACTTGTTGGTCAGCTGCGAGCCCTGAGCCTGCATAACGGCATATGACACGTAGTTTTCCGAGGCGATCAGCTCGATGTGATCTTCCTGACGACGGTCTTCAGCCTCAATGGCTTTCCAGAGTTCGGCATCAACTTGTTGCAGGGTGTCGCGGGCGGAGAACATAAGAAACCTCAAAAATCAGTGTCGGAAACGGTCAACCAGCAGTCGACCACCGAGCCATACGCTCAAAGCCGTGATTTTACAGGATTTCGTCGAGGCTGGCGTCGGCCAGGTGGCCGGTTTCGCCCCAGGCCACCATCGTCCAGCGCAAGCCTTCTCCGGCCGGGGCCAGATCGAGCCAATTGAGGCCCGCATTGGGGATCGGGGCATCGCGAGGGCCCGTCAGATCACGGCCCAGCGCCCGCCGGTACAGCACATCCAGAACACCCCCATGGGTGACCAGAATGACCGACTGATCGGCAAATTTGTCGGCCAGACGACCTAAACAGGCCTCGAGCCTCGTAACCATGGCATTCAGCGGCTCGGCATTCCCCGGCGAGGCCGCCAAATCGGTGCGGGTAACCAGTGCTTCATAGGCGACGGGCGCAAACGATGCGGCTTCGGCCGGGGTTTTGCCCTCGAAATCACCGTAGCGACGCTCGCGCAGGCCCGGCGCATTCTGAACCGTTAGATCCAACGCCACGGCAATGGCATCCGCGGTCTGCCGGGCCCGTTGGAGATCGCTGCTGATGATGGCAGCGAATGGCGTTTGCGCGTGGCGCGCAGACAGATAACGCGCCGCGGCATCTGCCTGTGCTAAGCCCAGGGCATTGAGCGGAATATCCTGATGCCCTTGCAAACGTCGTTCAGTATTCCAGGGCGTTTCGCCGTGGCGGACGAAACAGCAACGCATCAGGCACCGGCGACCATCATTTTGTTGATGAGAATGGCGCCGGATTGTTTGGCGCTGCGCGCCAATCGATCATCGGCAATGGCGACAATGCCCTTCAGCATCTCTGTCATATTGCCGGCAATCGTAATTTCTTCGACCGGGTACGCGATCTCACCATTCTCGATCCAGAACCCGGCCGCACCGCGCGAGTAATCACCATTCACATAGTTCACGCCCTGCCCCAACAACTCGGTGATGAGCAGACCACGTCCCATGGTTTTGATGAGCGCAATGAGATCCGCATGGCCACCGCGTACATCGCGCATGAATAGATTGTGGCTACCGCCACCGTTGGCGGTGGGTGCCATGCCTAATTTACGGGCCGAATACACTGAGAGGAAGTAACCGTTGAGGATACCGTCACAAATCACGTCGCGATCCTGCGTGGGCAAACCGTCGCCATCAAATGGCGCGCTGGACTGACCGCCACGTAACAACGGACGCTCTTCGAGCACCACAAACTCGGGCAGAATTTTTTGACCTAAGGCACCTTCCAGAAAAGAACTCTTGCGATAGAGCGCACCGCCCGAGGCGGCATGCACCAGATTACCGACGATGGTCGACGCAATCGGCGCTTCAAAAATCACGGGCACTTCGCCGGTCGGGCACTGGCGTGCGCCGAGACGCGCGGCTGCCCGCTGTGCCGCTTTCAGGCCAATTTCGGCAACGGACGGCAGCAACGCTGCATCACGCACCGATTCATACCAGTCATCACGCTGCATGCCATGCTCGTCCGCGGCAATCAGTGCGCAACCCACGCTATGACGACTCGTCGGATAGCCCGCCATGAAGCCGAGGCTATTCGCCATGATGAAGTGCCCCTGGTGCGTCGAGACCGACGCGCCTTCGGAGTTCTGAATCACGGGGCCCAGTGCCAACCCGGCGGCTTCGCACTCGCGCGCCAGATTGACTGCCGTCTCTACCGAGGGGGTCCAGGGGTGGTACAAATCCAGATCCGGAATCGCGCCCAACATCAACTGCGATTTTTCTGGAAGCCCGGCACAAGGGTCTTCCGCCGTAAATTTGGCGATATCGAGCGCGGCGCTCACGGTGGCCTGCAAGGCGTCGCGCGAGAAATCGCTGGTCGAGGCATAACCCTTACGCTGTCCCAGGTAAATGGTGACACCAATCTGTTTGTCGCGATGATGCTCGATGGTTTCGACCTCGCCCTGGCGCACATTCACGCTCTGACCAAAACCCTCGGAGATCTCGACCTCGGTTGCCGTTGCGCCGCCTTTCCGGGCAATCGTGAGCAGATCATCGGCGATATGGGTCAGCGCCTCACGGCTGTGGGCAAAGAGGTGTTCGTCGGCAGACAGTTGGTCGGTCATGAATTTAGCAGTAGTGGAGACAAGCATTGATCGTGTGGTTGGTATGATAGCGGCAAACTGCAACGCCACCGAACCTGACACGCCCGCTTATGCCATTTCACCCCAGCAAGCCTCCCAGCCACTTTCACACCCGCCAAGGGCAGGAGGTCGTCAACGCTGAACCGCCACCCATGACGGAAGGCCGTCGGCGTAGCAAGACCAAAGCCAAGGAGGAAGTGGAGGCCTTGCAAGACCTGGGCAAACGACTGGTCGGCGTTGGCAATGATCGACTGAAAAAACTGGATATACCCGAATCATTGCTGGATGCCGTGCTCGAGGCCAAACGCATTACCTCGCATGGTGCGCTACGTCGTCAGATGCAATACATCGGCAAACTCATGCGTGATGTGGAAATCGAACCGATTCAGGAAATGCTGGATGAGATCGATGGGGTCTCCAATAAAGCCAATGCCCGCTTCCATGCGCTGGAAAAGCAACGTGAAAAATTATTGGCCGATGAGTCTGTGATTACGACACTCAAGAACGAGCACCCGGATCTGGACGTTTCGGCCCTGCGCACCCTACGTC
>CALKUR010000132.1 GCA_937996725.1 uncultured Dechloromonas sp.
CTAAGCAGACCCTGCCCCCAACAAAAAGCCCACCTTCTGGTGGGCTTTTTGTTGGGTTAAAGCACCGGGCGATATCATCCGTGCCTGATCCACTCAGGATAAGAAGGTTACAAATTCGTCGACCGGAACACGCGTTGTTTTTAACGTATTGGCAATTGCCCGCTTGTCTTCGTAGCCTAACGCCATGCCGCAGACAACGGCCTCGTTGCTCGGCAAGTTCAGATGGCGCTCAATGATCTTGTGGTACTGATTAAAAGCCGCCTGAGCACACGTAGCTAAACCATGGCCAACGGCGCTTACCATGATGTTCTCCATGAACATCCCGTAATCCAGATAGCTGCCCTTGCCCATGATCCGGTCTATGGTAAAAATCAGGCCCACCGGTGCATCAAAAAATTGATAGTTTCGAGCATGTTGTTGCTTCATACCCGCCTTATCATCTTTCGTCAGACCCAGCAGACCATAAAGATCGAAACCCACCTTGCGGCGTCGGCCGATGAAGGGCTCGATCCACTCCTTCGGGTAGTAGTCGTACTCTTCATGGTGCTCCTCTGCCTTAGCCGGATCCATAAAAGTCTCGATGATCTCGGCACTCAATCGCGCCTTGGCATCACCCGTCAGCACGTACACTTTCCACGGCTGGGTATTGGTACCCGAAGGAGCACGCGATGCCACCTGCAAAATTTCTCGCACAACGGCCGAATCCACCGGCGTATCGAGAAATGCCCGCACCGAACGGCGCGAACCAATCGCACGATCAACGATTTCGTGTTGTTTCACCTTACTTTTCCTTAGGACGCTTGGGTGCCAACACCGTGGCCTCTCCCTCCAGCACCGTGTTACCTTGAACCTGACAAATTGTATCTAGAATCACGCGGTTTTTCTCAACATCTAGCGACTTCACGGTCACGATAGCGCGCACAGTATCACCGGGGTGCACTGGTGCCTTGAACCGGAGGGTCTGTTCCAAGTAGATCGTGCCCAATCCTGGCAGCTTATTACCAATACACGCGGACACAATCCCTGCTGTCAGCAAACCGTGCGCAATCCGTCCATGAAATGACGTGTTTTCGGCAAACTCCTGATTCAAGTGCACGGCATTCATATCGCCCGAGGCCGCAGCAAACATCAGAATATCGGCCTCAGTAACCGTTTTAGCATAACTACGGCTCATGCCCACTTCCAGCTTATCGATCGTATAACCGATATCGTCTTCAACCATGATCACGGCAACATCCTCTAGGCCATCAAAGCCGGCATTATAGCGCCGGCATATGACAGTTTAGAGTAATGGTTTCTCAATACCCTCGGATATCTCGTACACCACGTTGGCGCGACCGACGATCAGCGGATCCACCGAGCCGATTCTTTCCGGATCTTTCTGACTGTACGCCAGGCGGTGTAATACATAGCGCATGGCGTTGAGTCGTGCCCGCTTCTTACAGTTGGACTTGATCACAATCCAGGGCGCATCAGCCGTATCGGTGGCGAAGAACATCGCCTCTTTGGCCATCGTATAGTCGTCCCACTTATCCAGTGACGCCTTATCGATCGGCGACAGCTTCCACTGCTTGAGCGGATGCGTCTCGCGCTCCTTGAAGCGGCGGCGCTGCTCCTTGCGGCTCACCGAGAACCAGAACTTGATCAGGTGCACGCCTGAGCGCACGAGGTTGCGTTCGAACTCGGGCGCCTGGCGCATGAACTCGCG
>CALKUR010000133.1 GCA_937996725.1 uncultured Dechloromonas sp.
TGGGGCATTAGTCTTAATGAGCTATTAACCTGTGCCCGAGAGAAAATTGGTGTCACTGTTATTCTCTTTAACAACGGGCAGTGGGGCGCTGAGAAAAAGAACCACGTCGATTTCTATTCACGCCGATATCAAGGTGTTGAGCTTGTTAATCCAAGTTGGGCTGCCGTTGCCAAATCGTTTGGTTGCGAGGGTGTAACTATCGATAAAGTTAGCGATATCGGTGCAGCGATTCAGGCCGCCGTAAGAAATCAAGCGGAAGGTAAAACCACCGTTCTTGAAATGATGGTCACTAAAGAGCTGGGTGATCCATTCCGTCGCGATGCATTAAGTAAACCTGTAAGACATTTAGATAAGTACAAGTCGTTTGTATAAAACCGGTTGATACAAGCTCTAGGGAGACAAAGATGCAAACTATTCAAAATAAAAAAGGGTTGAAGTTCTTCATTGCAGCAGTAACACTTTGGGCAGGTGCGGCACTTGCCCAATCTGGTAATTATCCAAACAAGCCGATTAAGTTCATCGTGCCTTATCTGGCGGGCGGTACCACGGACCTGGTGGCCCGCACCACGGGTGAGTACGTGGGCAAGAAGCTGGGCCAGCCTGTCGTGATCGAGAACAGGCCCGGTGCTGGTGGGAACATTGGTATGGACGCGGTGGCTAAAGCACCAGCAGACGGCTACACCATTGGTTTCGGTGCTATTTCGACCAATGCGCTCAACCCGCACATTTACAAGCAAATGGTCTTCGATCCGCGCAAGGATTTCACGGCCGTCAGCATGCTTGGGTATTCCACGATCGTCCTGACCGTTGCGCCTCAGAAAGTGCCATCACGCAACGTGCAGGAGTTCATTGGCTACGCCAAAACCAATCCTGGCCTGACCTATGGCACGGCCGGTGCAGGCACCTCCATGCATCTTGCTGGAGCCATGTTTGGGCAGATGACCGGCACAGAACTGGTCCATGTTCCGTACAAAGGCAGCGGCCCCGGCATCAATGACATGCTTGGGGGGCATCTGCCTGTTATGTTCGACAACCTTCCTGCCAGTTTGCCCCACATCCAAGCAGGCAAGCTGCGCGCGCTGGCGGTCGCCGGAAAGGCACGCTCAGTTGCCTTGCCCGATGTGCCGACTCTGGCTGAAGCCGGTCTGAAAGGCTATGGCGTTGACCCGTGGTTTGGCGTTTTTGGACCTGCAGGCATGGATCAAAAAGTCACCCAGCGGATGTCCCAGGCATTCAATGAGGCGCTATCGGATGCCGAGGTCAAGGCCAAACTCATCAAGAGCGGTTTCACCCCTGAGGGCTCTACACCAGAGGCACTCGCAAAGCTTGCCAGCACTGAATACGAACGCTTGGGCAAGGTGGCGAAGGGGGCCGCCATGTCAGCAGAGTAGGCGTCTGCGCCTTCACCTTCACCTCTACGTCAAACGTAGTGCGGATGAAGGGATCTTTCGCGCTCTTCGTCTGATGGTCACCCTCATCTTGAAGAAACATAACCTGGCACTGCCTTAGTCAGGCAATGGCTGAAATCGGCGGCCTATACCAGTCACTGAAATTGGGCTGCTACGATGGAATTCATGATTGCTGCCTCTTAATTAGATATCATCAAAGAAAACCACTGGACTACTCCAAGTAAGAGAACATCAAAAACGGGAGAAGCCCAAAAAGCGTAATGTATCTCCTTTGGGGTTGTCGGAGAGGGTTCTGTTCTAGACCCGTGAGGCAGGCATTCAGGTGTGCCACATACCGTACAGAAAGACTGTGGAGGCCCCTACCAGCAAGGCGACGAATAGGCCCCTTTTGGCCAACAGCAGGACCAGCAGGCTGACCACGCAGGCGCCCATCCTGATCCATAGTGGCACCCTGGCCAGCGGGCTCACCGGCATAAACAGCATCTTAACCGTCAGCGATGCCACTATGGCGTAGGTCACGGCCGACAGCCAGCGGAAGAACTCGCTTTGCTGCTGTATCCGGTCAGACAGCGCCACACCTGTGGCGCGGCAGATGTAGGTGCCTGCGGTCGACGCCGCAAGGGCTAGCCACGGAGTCCAGTCATGGGGTGTAAAGGTCATGGCAGATCCGCCTGCGCGGCGGGCCGGAACCAGCGGCGATCGAGCCAGTAGCCCGCCGTGCCGGCAAGCAGTCCTGTGGTCAGCAGGCTCGAGTCGGGATGCAGGGCATACAGCATCGGCCCGAATACGCAGCCCAGGCCGATGGCGAGCCGGTTGGCGACAGGCTTTACGTCGGTGAAGGTAAGCAGAAAAAACAGCGGATTGAGGAACACGAGCGCCAGTGTCACCGAGAATGGCACGGCCGCGGAAATCTGGTAGCCCAGGAATGTGCCCGGCCCTGATACCGCCAAGCATGTGATGCCGGTGCCCAGGTAGAAGCTCAGCCGGTAGCGGGCGGGCAGCCTCTGGAATTCACGCATCGACAGGGCCCAGGAGGTCATGGCCAACAGATGCACCGATGCGTACAGCCGCCGGTCGCGATCGCGCCGGTGCAGCTGTGGAAACAGGGTGACCACCATGCTTACGAAACGGCTGGACGTAAGCGTCACGGCCAGACCGGTAGCCAACCAGGAGGCGCCGCCCATCAGCATCTCGAACATCACCAGCTGGCCAGGCAGCGCGTAGATCAGCAGGCTGCACAAGGTGACCAGCCAGGGATCAAGGCCATGGCTGCGCCCGATCGCGCCGAAACCGAGCATTCCTGCAAAAAGCACGGCCGCCGGTGCGCCGGCAGTACAAGTCGCACCTGACCTGGCAGATCGGAAGAGCACACGT
>CALKUR010000134.1 GCA_937996725.1 uncultured Dechloromonas sp.
CGACGTGGTTCAAAGGCGCGGTGCAGCTTAGCAACGAACTCCAGCGCTTCCGGCGTCAGGATTTCTTCGTAACGGGCACCGATCGGGGCGTTAATTTGAACGCCGGCAGGCAGTTTGAGGCTCATCAGGAACTCCAGTTAATCTCAGAGATGCGTTAAAAAAAGGGTAAAAATTTCAACAGCCCAGATTTTATTCCAACCAAAATGGAATTAAAAGGTGTAAAAATATCCGGTCTTCTTATACTTTAGGTATTAGCCAGAAGCTGGGGCCGTTATGAATCCGTTCAAAGAAATGCAGGCATTGGTCCTAGTGGCCACCCATGGGTCGTTGTCCGCAGCGGCGCGGGTTGAGGGGGTTACGCCGGCGATCATGGCGCGCCGTCTGGATGCGCTGGAGGAGCGCCTCGGTTCGCGGTTGATCCACCGGACAACGCGACGCGTCTCACTCACCGAATCTGGCCAGAATTATCTGGAAGACTGCGTGCGGATTCTTAATGACTTGGCGAGTGCTGAAGCGGCGGCTTCGCGCGGCAGTATCCAGGCGACGGGGCATTTACGGGTGACGGCACCCGCCGGTTTCGGCCGCCGTCACGTGGCCCCGCATGTGCAACGATTTCTGGACCAGCATCAGGATGTGAGCGTGACGCTGGATCTGTCGGATCGCCTGGTCGATCTGGTCAATGAGGGTTTTGATTGCGGCATCCGTTTGGGTGAGCTGGCGGATTCCAATCTGGTGTCGGTGCGGCTGGCAGAAATGCGGCGCGTGGTGGTTGGTGCGCCGGACTATCTGGCGAAGCGTGGCGTGCCCCAGACGCCGGATGACTTGCTCAAGCATGATTGTCTGGCGCTGGGGCCGCAGCGCGGTTGGACGTTTCGAGTCAACCCCGATGCGAGTGGCTCGACCGTGAAGACGCGCAGCATCCGTGTAAAAGGCGCGATGGAGTGCAACGATGGTGTGGTGCTCGCCGAATGGGCACGCTCGGGTGGTGGCCTCGCCTGGCGTTCGATGTGGGAGGTCGGTGAAGATCTCCAGTCAGGGCGATTGGTCAGCGTGCTGGACGACTGGGCGGCACCCCCGGTAGGTATCTACGCGGTGTTTCCCGAGCGTCGGCATTTGCCGCTGAAGGTACGCGCTTTCATGGATCTATTGAAGGACGCGTACGCCCAGAAGGACTACTGGCTGCCGCAGCAGCCAGTCTCTAACAAAGGTCGAGCCGTATTGACTAAGCTTTAGGCCAGCACCGCCAAAGCCGCGTCGTAATTCGGTTCATCCTTGATTTCGCTCACGAGTTCGCTATGCAGGACCTTGTTCTGCTCATCCAGCACAACAACGGCACGTGCGGTGAGGCCAGCGATGGGACCCGATTCGATGGCGACGCCGTAGTTCTGCATGAATTCTCGGCCACGCATGGTCGATAGGTTCTGTACATTATCCAGGCCTTCAGCACCGCAGAAACGCGATTGCGCGAAGGGCAGATCCGCCGAAATGCAGAGGACGACGGTGTTGTTGAGTTGCGCGGCTCGGGTGTTGAATTGACGCACGGAGGTGGCGCAGGTTGGCGTGTCGATGCTTGGGAAAATGTTCAGCACTTTGCGCTTGCCAGCAAAGTTTTCAAGAGTGACATCGCTCAGATCTTTGGCCACGAGTTTGAATGCCGGTGCCGTAGTGCCTGGTTGCGGGAGCGTGCCGCCGATCTGAATCGGGTTGCCGCCGAGCGTGACTGTCTGAGTCATGGTGTGTTCCTTCTCTGTCAGGATGATGAAGTGGTGTTGGATGTTGTGTGCATTGCTGCACGGTCAATGATGACATAGTGCTTGCGTACATGCGCGATGACTTCAAAAAGACCAGTAAATCCGGCGGGAATCACGCAGGCATCGCCAGGGCCGAATTCGCGGGTAGTACCTTCGGCATCCGTTATACGGATACGGCCGGAAATGACGTGAAAGAACTC
>CALKUR010000135.1 GCA_937996725.1 uncultured Dechloromonas sp.
ACATTAAATCCACGCGGTTTTCATAGAGAGAGCTTTGATCAATGAATCCATATAGAAGGGATGATTTCTGTTGACTACGGCGCTCCATCTCTTCTACCCCACCTTGCCGCTTGATCCATTCAAATACTAAGCCCGAAACATAAATTGGGAAAGTGGGTGGAGTATTAAACATCGATTGATTTGCTGCTTCCTTTGCCCAATCCCAGATTGAAGGGGTAATGGGCATCGCATGACCCATGAGGTCTTTGCGCACAATCACAATGGTCACGCCAGCAGGGCCAATATTCTTCTGAGCGCCTGCGAAAAGTACGCCACACTCGCTCACATTCATTGCCTTCGAAAGAATATTACTGGATATATCAGCGACCAAAGGGGTCTTACCAAGCTTTGGAAACTTAGCAAATTCAACGCCGCCGATCGTCTCATTCGCACAAATGTGCACATAGGCTGCATCTTGGGATAAGGTCCATGTGCTTTGATCGGGAATCGATCGAAATCCCTGTGCTTGCGAACTAGCAGCGATATGAGCTTCCCCATATTTTTGCGCTTCCTTCACTGATTTCTCAGACCAAATTCCAGTTACTACAAAGTCTGCTTTGGGTTTACTTGCTAGCGGCATCAAGTTCATTGGAATCGCCGCATTCTGACCGATACCCCCACCTTGTAGTAACAAGATTTCATAATCGCTTGGAATAGCCATGAGCTCACGAAGATCGGCTAGAGTTTTTTCATAGACCGCCATAAACTCTTTGCTGCGGTGACTAATTTCCATCACGCTAGTGCCAAGTCCACGCCAATTCAGCATTTCATCGGCAGCCTGCTTCAACACCTCTTCAGGCAAAGTAGCAGGCCCCGCAGCGAAATTAAAAATGCGGCGGTCAAAAGTCATGATGTGGTCTAGCCTAAAGGTGACGCTTAAGCGTCACCTGCCGTGTCGTCAGTAGAATCGGTTGCTGGATCCGCGGTGACATCGCCTTCTTCTGCATCATCAGCGTCATCATCTGAGTCGCTTTCAGCAATACGTTGCAAGCCAGACAAACGAGTACCTTCATCCACGTTAATCAAAGTCACACCTTGAGTAGCGCGACCCATCTCACGGATTTCGGAAACACGTGTACGCACCAAGACACCGCCAGTAGTGATCAACATAATTTGATCTTCCGGAGATACCAATGCGGCTGCTACAACCTTACCGTTACGCTCTGAAGTCTGAATAGCAATCATGCCCTTAGTACCGCGACCATGACGGGTGTATTCAGCGATTGGCGTACGCTTGCCATAACCATTCTCTGTAGCAGTCAATACGCTGCTTGGAATCGCAATACCGTTTGCATCAACCACAGCCGCTTCAACACCTTCTGCAGCCTCAGCAGGAGCAACTAACATCGCGATCACTTGATGACCTTCACCTAGATTCATACCGCGTACACCGCGTGCAGTACGACCCATTGGGCGAACATCGTTCTCATCAAAGCGAACTGCTTTTCCAGCGTCAGAGAACAACATCACATCATGTTGACCGTCTGTAATAGCAGCGCCAACCAAGAAGTCGTTCTCATTCAAGTCGACAGCAATAATGCCGGCCTTACGTGGGTTAGAGAAGTCAGACAAACGCGTCTTCTTCACGGTACCTAAGCTAGTAGCCATGAATACATACTGATCGTCTTGGTAACCCTTAATTGGCAGAATTACCGTAATCTTCTCACCCTCAATCAGCGGGAACATATTGACGATAGGCTTGCCGCGGGAAGTACGACTTCCCTGTGGAACTTCCCAGACCTTGAGCCAATACATGCGACCACGGTCAGAGAAGCACAAGATCGTATCGTGCGTATTCGCTACGAAGAGTGTTTCGATCCAGTCTTCGTTCTTAGTAGCAGCAGCTTGCTTACCGCGTCCACCACGTTTTTGCGCACGATATTCACTTAGCGGCTGACTCTTCATATAACCAGTATTTGAAAGTGTCACCACCAAATCTTGCGGCGTAATTAAATCTTCAGTGAAGAGTTCAGTTGCATTCATTTCAATAAATGAACGACGACCTGTATCACCACCAGCAATACCAAATTCAGATTGAACTTCTTTTAATTCAGTTTCAATCACTTGAGTTACACGCTCTGGCTTCGCTAACAAATCGAGTAAGTCAGAAATCTCTGCCATCACTTCTTTGTATTCGTTAACAATCTTGTCTTGCTCAAGACCAGTCAAGCGTTGCAAACGCATCTGCAAAATTTCTTGCGCTTGACTATCTGATAGGCGATACAAACCCGTGGTTTGCATACCGTACTCGGGCAACAATCCCTCTGGGCGATAAGCGTTACGGCCGCCTGGTGTATCGGTCTCAGCACGCGCTAACATCTCACGCACCATCGATGAATCCCATGCTTTGCCCATCAACTCTTGTTTAGCAATCACTGGGTTCGCAGCAGCTTTAATAATCGCGATGAACTCGTCGATGTTTGCTAATGCAACTGCTAAACCTTCTAAGACGTGACCACGATCGCGCGCTTTGCGTAATTCAAAAATCGTACGACGTGTAACCACTTCACGACGATGCTGCAAGAAGTACTCAAGCATTTGCTTCAGATTTAACAAGCGTGGTTGGTTATCCACCAACGCCACCATGTTCATGCCGAAGTTATCTTGTAGCTGTGTGCTCTTATACAAATTATTGAGAACGACCTCAGGCACTTCGCCGCGCTTGAGCTCAATCACAACGCGCATACCGGATTTATCTGATTCATCACGCAAATCAGAAATGCCTTCAACTTTTTTCTCGTTGACTAACTCTGCAATGCGCTCGAGCAAGTTCTTTTTATTAACTTGGTATGGCAACTCATCAACGATGATGGCCTGACGCGCGCCCTTATCCAAATCTTCAAAGTGAGTCTTGGCACGCATAACCACACGACCACGGCCCGTACGGTAACCATCTTTAACACCTGAGATGCCATAGATAATGCCTGCGGTTGGGAAATCTGGTGCAGGAATAATTTCCATCAAATCATCAATACTGCAATCAGGGTTGCTAAGTAAATGTAAACAACCTGAAACAACCTCATCTAAATTATGAGGTGGAATATTCGTTGCCATACCCACAGCAATACCTGATGAACCATTGATCAGCAAATTAGGTATTTTTGCAGGAAGGATTAAAGGCTCTTTTTCACTACCATCGTAGTTCGGGCCAAAATCAACGGTCTCTTTATCAAGATCATCTAGCAATTGGTGAGCGATCTTAGCCAAACGAATCTCGGTATAACGCATCGCAGCAGCGTTATCACCGTCTACCGAACCGAAGTTACCTTGCCCATCAACCAACATATAACGCAAAGAAAAGTCCTGCGCCATACGAACAATCGTGTCATAAACCGCGGTATCACCATGCGGGTGATATTTACCGATCACATCGCCGACCACACGCGCCGATTTCTTATAAGCCTTGTTCCAGTCGTTATTCAGCTCGTGCATGGCGAACAACACGCGGCGGTGCACCGGCTTGAGGCCATCGCGCACATCCGGTAACGCGCGGCCCACGATCACGCTCATGGCGTAATCAAGGTAGGAACGACGCATCTCGTCTTCGAGGCTAATCGGGAGTGTTTCTTTGGCGAAATTGTCCATAACGCTTTCGTGGCGGGGCAAAAATGTAACGATGACGAAACTTTCCGGTAAAAATCAGGCTTCCGTAGGTCAAAAACCCACCAAAACCGGTATCCGGAAAAATTGTTCAAGTTTAACATGCCGGACATGCCCGACCACGCACACCCCACTCCGGTTGATCTGATCCTGCGCCCGCGCTGGATCATCCCCGTCGAACCCGCCAATCTGGTTCTGGAAAATCACGATCTGGTCGTCGATCAGGGGAAAATTGTCGCCCTATCACCGCGCGAACAGACGGCGCAGCGGTATCTGGCGACCGTCATTGAAGACCTCCCCGAGCACGTCCTCATGCCCGGCCTGGTCAACACGCACTGCCATGCCGGCATGGCGCTGATGCGCGGCATTGCCGACGATCAACCCCTGCAAGCCTGGCTGGAAGACGCCATCTGGCCGCTGGAAAGCCGCTGGGTCGGGGCCGAGATGGTGCGCGATGGCACCCTGTTGGCCTGCGCCGAAATGCTGCAAGCCGGCATTACCACCTTTAACGATATGTACTTTTTCCCGGAGGCCGCCTTTGAGGCGATCGATCAGGCCGGCATTCGTGCCAGCCTGGGAATTCTGGCCTTCGACGTGCCCAGTGCCTACGGACATGATGCCGACGATTACCTCAATAAAGGCCTAGCCGTCCGAGACGCCCTGCGTGATCATCCGCGCCTATCGTTCATGCTGGCACCGCACGCGCCCTATACCGTATCGGATGCCACCTTCGAGCGCGTCGCCACGTTGGCCGCCCAGACCAACCTGGGCATTCATATCCATGTGCACGAAACCCAGCACGAAGTCGACCAAAGTCTGCGCCAGTATGGCGAACGCCCGCTCAACCGACTAGAACGCTTGGGTATTTTAGGGCCGCAGACCCTGGCCGTGCACGCCGTCGCGCTCAATGACGACGATATCGCCCTCCTGGCCCGCTATAACGTCCATGTCGCGCACTGCCCCACCGCCAATCTGAAGCTGGGCTCCGGCATCGCACGCACGCCGGATCTGCAATTAGCCGGCATCAACATAGGCCTTGGCACCGACGGTGCCGCCGGCAATAACCGACTGGATCTCCTCAGCGAAGCCCGCCTGGCCGGGCTGCTACCCAAAGGCACCCACCAGGATGCCAGCCTGTTTCCGGCCCATGCGCTTATATATAAGGCAACGCTGGGCGGCGCTCGCGCACTCGGTCTCTCTGACCGAATCGGCTCACTGGTACCCGGCAAGCAGGCCGACCTGTGTGCCCTTCGCCTCGACTCGGCGGCCACGTTACCGGTTTTTGACCCAGCCTCGCATATCATCTATGCCGCAGGTCGGGAACACGTCACCGACGTCTGGGTTGACGGTCAAAGTGTTGTAAAAATGAAACAACTCGTCCAAATTTCCGAGGAAGAGGTTTCTCTTAAGGCCAGATTATGGCAAAATCGCTTCAGAGGTTAGGTGTGCTCACTTGGAGTGCCCGTTCCTGCTGTTATTTATCTACAACACGAATGAGGAATGACCATGCGTATTTCTGCTAAGCAAGCCGTCCTGGCTGCAATCGTTGCCGGCCTGGGCGTGGGTGCTACCGTTGCGCACGCTACTACCCCGGGTATCGACCCGAATGGCACTGTTGCCTATCTGGTTGACAAGGATTTTGACGTTGTTAAGAGCGGTACCGGCCTGTGCTGGCAAACCGGCTACTGGACACCGGCCAATGCTGTTGGCGAGTGTGACGGTACCCTGAAGGGTGCTCCGGCTGGCGCCAAGATCACTCTGGCTGCCGACACGCTGTTCGCCTTCAACAAGGCTGACCTGAAGCCGGAAGGCAAGAAGGCTCTGGACAACGTCGTTGAACAAGCTAAGGCTCTGAAGGTTGAAGTGATCGTTGCTGTTGGTTACACCGACCGCATCGGTTCGGACGCTTACAACCTGAAGCTGTCGCAACACCGCGCCGCTTCGGTTAAGCACTATCTGGTTGGCAAGGGTATCCCGGCTGACAAGATCTACACCGAAGGCAAGGGCAAGGCTAACCCAGTCACTGGCAAGACCTGTGACAAGATCGGTGGCCCGCAAGACGGTAGCAACAAGAAGCTGGTCGACTGCCTGCAGCCGGACCGTCGTGCAGTTCTCGAAATCATCGGCACCAAGTAATCGCCGGTTTTTCGAAGCACGAGAAAAAGCCACCTTCGGGTGGCTTTTTTCATGCCCGCGGCTTTTATAACGCTTCTATAATTGAGGCTCTCCCCTTGCCCAAAGATCGTCATGAACGCCCCGCTACAGCAAAGCACCAACGCCGACCCGTCTGAAGTCCAGAAATTCTCCGATCTCGCCCATCGCTGGTGGGATGCCAACAGCGAATTCAAACCGCTGCACGACATCAACCCGCTACGCCTGAACTGGATTGACCAAACTGTTGGCCTACACGGCAAGAAAGTCATCGACATCGGTTGCGGTGGCGGCATTCTCTCCGAATCCATGGCGGCCAAGGGCGCACACGTCACCGGCATCGATCTCTCGGACAAAGCCCTCGGCGTTGCCAAACTGCATCTGCTCGAAAGCGGCCAGAAAGTGGATTACCGCCACATCGCGGCCGAAACCATGGCGGCCGAACACCCCGCCAGCTTTGATGTCGTGACCTGCCTGGAAATGCTGGAACACGTGCCCGATCCGGCACAAACCATTCATGCCTGCGCCCAACTGGTTAAGCCGGGCGGGGATGTCTTTCTCTCCACGCTCAACCGCAACCCCAAGGCCTATCTACTGGCCGTGGTGGGTGCCGAATACATTCTGAACATGCTGCCCAAGGGCACGCATGACTACGCCAAGTTCATCAAACCGGCCGAACTCGTCCGCATGGCGCGCGAAGCCGGGTTGGATCTGGTCAGCATGGTGGGCATGAGCTACAACCCGCTCACCAAGGTGTACAGTCTCGGCAACGACACCAGCGTCAATTACCTCGTCCACTTACGTCGTAGCACCTGATAGCCGCACTCATGTCGCGCATTCAGGCTGTACTCTTTGATCTCGACGGCACGGTGGCCGATACCGCGCCCGATCTTGCTGCGGCCGCCAATAGTTTGCGCCTGGCCGATGGCGTGCCGCCACTCTCCGTTGAAACCCTGCGTCCGCTGGCCTCACAGGGCGCACGAGGTCTCCTCAAAGAAGCGGTCGGCCTCACACCGAATGACCCCGGCTTTGAACACGCCCGCCTGCGTTTTCTGTCGTATTACGAAAACAACCTCTGCGTGCATACGCGCCTGTTTCCCGGCATTGAACCCTTACTCGCCGGCATCGAAGCACGTCAACAGCCCTGGGGCATCGTTACCAACAAAGTTGAGTACTATGCCCACCCCCTGATGCAAAAACTCGGCCTAGGCGATCGCTGTGCCGTTGTCGTGGGCGGTGATACCACCCCCAACCCCAAACCTGCCCCAGACCCCCTGCTGCACGCCGCCAGAGCTATCAACGTGGCACCAGAGCTCTGCTTGTATGTGGGCGACGACTTACGCGACGTACAAGCCGCCCACGCCGCCGGCATGACCAGTGTGGCCGTGCGTTGGGGCTACCTGGGCGATGGCCCACCCATCGAGCAATGGCAAGCGCATCACATCGTCCGCACGCCTAAAGAGCTGCACGAGCTACTTGAAACGCTGTGCTAGACTCCCCACCTATGTGATGTAAAACCTATGGGGGCGACCTGGCTTCGACGGGGGTTACAAAGCAAGACAGGGCATGTCGAGGCTCAGCTACCTCGTAAATACAACTGAAAACAACACAAACGCCAACGACGAGCGCTACGCTCTAGCTGCTTAATTGCAGCTGGCTCCCGAACTGACTTGCTCATGGGTCAGGTAGCGAAAGCTACACCGGGATCATTAACACGAGATAAGGTTTGACCATGTCACGGGGTCCGACTCGAAAATTTAGTGAATCGTCTGAAGCGAGCCTGTTCGGCCGGCGCGTCACGACTAAATTCAATTGACCGGACTACACATGTAGAACTGCTTGTCGCGGACTTTCGGACGCGGGTTCGATTCCCGCCGCCTCCACCAACACAAAAGCCTGATCAGAAATGGTCGGGCTTTTTCTTTTTGGAATACCCGGCCGCTATAGACAAGCGTGTTGCTCGGGCGCAAGATGGTCCCAGAAACAATGACAAGGAGACCACATCATGGACGCCGTAAAACGCATTATTGATGAAGCCAAAGGTTCCATCCCCGCGACATCGCGCACCGCAATCGCCATCAAAAACAATTGCAGCCCGGAGTCGATTGCGGCCTTTGCCGTCAGAGATGGCTTGCAGGCGTTAGCGGCGTCGTTGTTTTCGGCGCTGGAAGTCGGCGAAGGTGCTGCAGAAAAACCGCTGGCCTGCGTTCGTACGCGCTTGATCGAGATATATCAGGATCTACCGCCCAATTGTCAGACCGCCAAACTCATCGCCTCGGCGGCACGACTTGAAGAGATCTCAGAAGCGGCAACTCAAGAAGGGCTAACCTCTATTTCAGCCATGCTGGCCGAGGCAGAACAAGAGGGCGAGCGGTAAAAGATACTCAGCCGCCTAGCACCTTGATCAGCAACCCGGCAAAGGCAGATGCCCCGATCACCACCAACACATTGGTCTTGTATTTAAAGAGCGCGATAAAGGCCACCAGCGCAATCAGCGCTGCCACGGCATCAAAGCCATCGGCCCAGATCGCGTGATATCCAAAAAACAGCGCCAGATTCAAAATCACGCCCACCACCGCCGCTGAAATGGCGGTGAGTGGTGCCGTGAACTTTAACTTTCCGTGGGTCGCCTCAACCATCGGTCCACCCAACTGAATAAACACGAAGGATGGCAAGAACGTAAACCAAGTCACCACCAGCGCGGCAATCGCGCCGGACAGAAACAACACGCCCTGCCCCAGCACCTCGTTCAAATAGCCGCCCACAAACCCCACAAAGGCCACCACCATGATCAGTGGGCCCGGGGTCGTTTCACCCAGCGCTAGGCCATCGATCATTTGCCCAGCCGTGAGCCAACCATAGTGATCCACAGCGCCCTGCACCACATACGGCAAGACGGCATACGCTCCGCCAAAGGTCAGCAACGCCGCCTTAGTAAAGAACAGGGCCATCTGGGTATAAATGCCTGCCCAACCAAACACGCTCACCAGCACCAGCATCGGCACGAGCCAACAACCCAAGCCCACGGCACCAATCACGCCCACCCGCGCCCAAGAGAACTTGGCGTGCGCCGGTGGTGGCGTATCGTCATCGATCAACGCCGGACCAAAATCCTTTTTAGAGGCCGTATGCCCGCCACCCGTCGCAAAACGGGTGGGCCAGTATTTACCGCCAACAACACCACAGAGCGCCGCCGCCAGAATAATCACCGGAAACGGCACATTGCCCACAAACAGCGCCAGGAACGAAGCAATCGCCACGAACCACAGGGCACTGTTATTTAGCACCCGCGCGCCGATGCGGTGTGTCGCCTGAAACACAATCGCCGTCACCGCCGGCTTCACCCCGTAAAAAATACCGGCCACCACCGCCAAATGCCCAAAGGCCAGATATATCCACGACAACGTAATCAGCAAGATCATCGATGGCAGCACAAACAGCACGCCCGCCACTACACCACCCAAGCCCCGATGCAACAACCAACCAATATAAATCGCCAGCTGTAGCGCTTCCGGCCCCGGCAACACCATGCAGTAATTCAAGGCATGCAGAAACCGCCGCTCAGAAATCCAGCGCTTACGCTCCACCAGCTCTTGGTGCATGATCGCAATCTGCCCCGCCGGCCCACCGAAACTGATCAAGCCCAGCTTCAACCAGAAACGAAACGCCGCCCAGAAAGAAACTGATTCCGGGGCGGCCACGCTGATCTCTGATTGGGCACTCATTGACAGAGTCTAGCAAGGCAACGCAGGTAAACCATGTGCCGCCCGCGCCCGCGTGCACTGATCCGTGGGTTTACCCTCTGCGTCGTAGGGTTCGAGTTCCCTGCAGACTGAGGGGCGGTTTTCGTAGATGCCGCATAGGGCACCGGGGATCTCGCCTTTGAGTTGTTCGCAACGCGGCGTTTTACTGCTGGTGCCGCGCATGCAGCGCATGGTGGGCGTGAGTTGTTCTGTGGTGTCGGTAGGCACCCAGCCGCTTGGGGCATCGTCTGCCTCACCCCAATAGAACGACACGCGGTACATGGCGCAGCAGGCGCCACAGTTCATGCAGGGTGAGATTGTTGCTTCGCTCAATTACAGAAAGCGATCGAGCAGGCGGCGGCTGTGCTTGTCGAGCTGGCTCACGTCTTTGATTAGGAACTGGATGCCGTGGTTATCCGAGATCAAGAGATGGTTGCCGCCCATGCCGTTGATACGGCGGATGTGTTCTTCGCCTTTGAGCACCAACTGGGTTTTGCCTTGCGCGGTTTCCACTTGCCAGGTGCTCGGCGTGTTGAACGACGAGACGCTCTCAATGCGAGTGATGACCGGCATGAACTCGCGGACAGCCAGTACGCTATCGACTAACGCCCGATCTGCTGCGCTCAAGTCGTTAATCGAATCGAGCCACAGGATTTCATGTCCATCAGAATCGACGAACGATAGTCCATCCTCAGGATCAGAAAATGGAAATGGACGCACCGGGGTAACGCGTTCAATCACCGGGTGATCTGACCAGACCAGTTCGAGATTGCCAAAGGCATCTTTGCGCAGACTGTAGGTGCGGTGAAAACTCAACAGATCATTCGTCATGTTGGTGACCTCCCAAGGCAGTCATGGCCGAGGCTTTGTCTTCGGCTTCTTGCCGGGCTTGCGTTTCCACCATGCGACGGTACGTGCCATCCAGGTTCATCAGATCGTCGTGCGAGCCCTGTTCAATAATCTGGCCACGATCCAGCACGATGAGGCGGTTGGCTTTGCGTAGCGTCGACAGCCGGTGGGCAATGGCGATCGTCGTACGACCTTGCACCAGGTTATCGAGCGCTTTCTGGATTTCTTTCTCGGTAGTGCTATCGACCGACGAGGTGGCTTCGTCCAGGATGAGGATTCGAGGGTTAATCAGCAGCGCCCGGGCAATGGAGATACGCTGACGTTCGCCGCCGGACAAGGCCTGACCGCGCTCACCCACCACCGAGTCGTAACCATGCGGCAGACGTAGGATAAATTCATGCGCGTGGGCAGCACGCGCCGCGGCAACGATTTCTTCACGCGTGGCGTTGGGTTTGCCGTAGGCAATGTTCTCGGCGATGGTGCCAAAGAACAGGAAAGGTTCTTGCAGCACCAGACCGATGTGTTGACGGTATTCCGACACGGGAATCGAACGGATGTCGGTGCCGTCGAGCTTGATGCTGCCTT
>CALKUR010000136.1 GCA_937996725.1 uncultured Dechloromonas sp.
AGGCAGGATGTAGTTTGATATCTAGTTGCAATGGCACTTGGCAGCTAGCTAGGAAATCTTGCAGCAGAGAAATCAGCTCTTCTCGCGCCAGCCCTTGAGTCGTCACCAAAATCTTCACGACTTCGTCGGAAGGCTTACTGCGATGCCTCTTTAAACGGAGCTGTTCGATGAAGGATGCACCGACTGGCCTGACGCGGCCACTTCCCCCCAGCAGCCTGTCGCGGTGCGCCGCTACCCAGTTGCTTCCGTAGGCGGCTACGATATCAGGCAACAGCAATCCTGGGTCTTCTGCATCGAGGCCTGGCGCGCGGGGTAACGCGTCTGGATGGTTAGGCGTAAAGATTCCGTGCTGCAGCTCCACAAACCGGCATTCAGTCTCCCGAGCCGCCTTGAGCATCGCTCGCTCACCGGAGTCCGCGACGAATACAGCCTTCACGCCGGCATAACGAAGAAACCACCGATACAGTACAGATTGCCACCAGAATGAACTGAACATGCGCCGCACACGCGCCGCCGGGAATCGATTCCCTGGGATACGACTGCTGACTGCCTGCTCGATGCGGCCGAAAATTTGTTCACTTCCTCTGATTGGGAAGATTCGTGCCAGCACTGCGCCCACAACAAGTATCAGTGTTGTATCGACACTTGACCCGGACCACGACAGCGTCCGACCTTCATAGCCGATAGCATTCAAACTGTGCATCCGGAGGCCGCCGGGTACATTCTGCAGAAGAGATTCGAAATAGGCATCTTCGTAACCTTCCGCCCCCCTACCACGCAGCGCGGACGCAAACGACTTGACCGCATATCGATGGTTGCGGCGCATGAACACAATGTCCACTAGGGAACGGAAGCACGCCTTCGCTAATGCATTCCGGGGCAAGCTGTTTGAACGGAACGGAAGGTTCTGTAAATCTAGACCGACCGCGAAACGTACGATTCGCCACGGACTAAAACCACTTACTCGCAGTGACCACAAGCCATGCTCTTGCTCCAGCTGTTCGAGTCGTGTCGCGGCCTCTGCCTCGGACAAAGTTTTTGTCACACTTTTCCTACGAGGCCGAAAATGCCAGCCACCAATCGCATAGATGCGAACGAATCCTCAAGAGAGGGAATCGGGCTTTCCAGGCCCGCAATTGCAGCGAGCACATCCCTGGCTTGCTGCCGAAGCCCCGGCTTGAACTGGCTGTCATCCGTCGAGATCTCCAGTTGCGTGACTTTTCGCTCCCCCCGAAGTTGGAGGCTTGCCTGTTCAAGTGGACGCATCTCCAGTCGTTGCTCGGGAGTAACGACGGTCACTGTCCAAGGTCCAGGACCATTCCAGACCGCTTCGTAAATGCCCAGGTCACCGCTCGAGAACTCCAGCTTTGCAACTACCATCCATGGGGCATCCGGGGTCCATGGGGAAATAGGCGTAATATGCGTTACCTCACCCCGCCCGAACACCCTGAAGTAGTCGATCAAGTGTATGGAATTTGCATACATATAATTCCGGACGACTTCCGGAGGTTCTTTATAGATATCACGTGCGGTAACCTGATCCTGCTGATCCAGTACGCGGATGTAACGTGGACTGGTCGAACCCTCCAGTCGTGCCAAAACCTGACGGGTGCTGGAATAAGCGCGCCTATTGAGCGCGACCCATACGCGCCGACTATTCTTGCGCGCTTCCTCCAGAATCAGCTGCGCATTGGCCAGGTCGTAGCCTGCAGGCTTTTCCAAAAGTGCCGCCCAGGGGAAGCGGAAGCACTCTGTCGCGACCTGAGCCATCGACATCTCCTTGACCGTAATAATGACAAGATCTGCCTGCGTCTCCCGATACAACTCCTCGACGCTATCGAATACCTTCATGCCTGGATACTCAACAGCAAG
The DNA here is from genome assembly GCA_937996725.1 of uncultured Dechloromonas sp. Classification (GTDB taxonomy): domain Bacteria; phylum Pseudomonadota; class Gammaproteobacteria; order Burkholderiales; family Rhodocyclaceae; genus Fluviibacter. Next base: position 1,873 of record CALKUR010000136.1, read on the forward strand.
TTTCTCTGCCCTCGCTCGAGTTCGGCTAGTAATACCGACCAGATTGACTCCCGGCAATCCAGAAAATGCTTTTGTGTGCTCCGACGCCATATAACCAGCGCCGACTATTGCGATTTTAACTTGCTTCATCATTCCTCCTTCATGCCCAAGGGAAACGCCGCTGCACAAACTGATCCTGCATCACTGCCATCGGCTCACCATCAGCTTCAGCAGATAAGTTTGCAGCCACCAGGGCACGCACAGCATGTAGGCCGGCAACGCCATCAGGGTAGGGCCGATCATTCAGCATCGCTTGCCAGACGGATTGCGTTGGCGCAATGGCATCTGCCGGAGCGATCTCTAAAACCTGTGTCGCCGAAGGCATGCCATAACGTGTTGTGGGAAGCTCCCGGAACTCCTCGTTACGCGAGGTATATCGCATGAAGCCTGCAAGTTCATCCACCAAGATCTGCCCAAAGCGGCAACCATAAACCACTTGAATTCCATGGCCCTGATCACCACCGATGTCCATATATAGCCGAATGCCAGAGCCCGAAATCGCACGCAGTTGACCAGACCGGTCCTCATACTGGGGACCGCGAGGATTCGGCACCTTCGCCTCATCAGCCCAGAAGTTAACAAGCTCTATATCCTCACCAGCCAGGTAGCGGAACATCTCGAAGTAATGGACGGCATTCATAGCCAGACCGAAATTGGAACCGGATACCGTAATACTGTGCAGCCCACCCAGCGCGTCAGACTGGGCCAGCTCCTTGACTGCCGTGTATTGTTCCATGAAGCGCATCTGGTGGTTGATGGCGAGTTTCGTGCCGGTTTTCGCGCACACGTCGATCATCTGCTGCGCCGCGGCGAGCGCGCGGACGGTGTCCGCCTTCACGTCGGCATCGACGAGCGTGCCGTCGATGTCGCCGGTGAGGCGTCCATCCTTCACCGCCAGCGTGTTCGCGAC
>CALKUR010000137.1 GCA_937996725.1 uncultured Dechloromonas sp.
CGAGTGCGACGCCACAAGCATCTCGACCAACTCAGCCCCTATGAGTTCGAGCGGCAGCGTCAAACTGCGCTATGAAAAGTGTCTACTGATTTGGGGGAATGCCAGTTCGTTGTAACGAAGGTATCTGCGAGTTGACTCAAATCTTTATAAACGCGCTCGCAATGCTGTTTCCTTTCGTCACTCGAAGGCTTCAGAATCGATGGAAAATCGATTGGGAGTTTGTGACGAAATTCCAAGTCGAGGGCTACGGATAGCTTTACCCGAGATGTCAGGCCCATGATTTGATCAAGTGCTGCATGAGAAAGTTTTCCATGCTTCACGAAGAATTTCAGCGCAAGATTCGCGAACTCATCCCATCCGGGGCTTCCTCCAAGCTGAGACACCCCCGCCCCTATGAAGGGCACAAGCCTCCGTGTTGATGCTGCAACACGGAGAGCCTCGGGTATCTTCGGTAAGGGATCGATGTGAATGGACATCAGATGAATGGGTAATCAATTCTGCTGATTTATGAAATATCTGGCGATGACTTTGCTCAGGCTTCCATCACAACTGTACTGCTCAGAGATCAAACTTGTATTAAATTTCACATTGAATCCAGGTGTAAACCGATCCGAGCAAGTAGTTCATCAAAATCAGGCTGACCTTGGTAGTAGAGCGCGGCTGACTTTCTATATTCCTGAGCGAAACGAGCTCGCTGGTCAGGATCGCTTAGGGTGAATGCAGCATTTTTGGCTATCGCCAACTCATCTCCAGATCGGAAGCGCTGCTGCTTCCGTTCTTGGTATGCGGGCGTTTTCATGAATTCCTGAACTTCTGCTAGGTCAAGCAGACAGTACACGTCATAGTAGTGACGCAGGAAGTTAGCTGGGAACTCTTTGGCCTCAGCCAGGCGTCGGTACTTGGTCGAAATGGTTTGGAGCTTCTCGACGAAGGTGTGTGTCGGCGCGTAGCAGGGGACATTCACGGCCCGGTTATCGAAAACCAGCACGCCTCGGTCCATGGCGAAATCCAGCGACCAGGATGAGATCGTGACCGGTCTGTTGGGAGCAGTGTCGTCAAACCCCAGCTCCAGCAGGATGCCGTCCTTCACCCCGGACAGAGCGGCTGCGCGGGGTGAGTAGGACAGGCGAATGCCTGCGCTACGCATTTTTTCGTCATCGAAAAAGGTATCCCGCTCCACGCTGGCGATGCCTGGGATACTAATGCGCTTGGCCAGTTCGTCGTAGTAAATCCGCCGTGAGGCAATGTGAGCTGGCTTGTCCTGGTTGCGGCCGGTTTTCACATCCAGGTCGGCCGGTGGCTCAATGCGGATGTCGATGTCTTCGGAAAACCGATGAATCACCCCGAAGCCTTTGGACAGGGAGGTGCCGCCCTTGAGCTCGAACACAAAGCCTTGGGCCTGTAGGCCCCATAGCCCGTGCATGATCCAGTAATCCTTCTCGACCAGCATGGGGTCAAGGCCTCGATCGTTGGCAACAACCGCGAGCAATTGGTCGAAGTCGCGTCGCTCGTGAAGAAACTCAGCCATGGATCCATTCCCGGAACCGTTTGCGCGTGGCCATGTTTCCGTAGCTTTCTATGGCTTCTTGCAGTCGATCCATATCGAAGGAAGGTAGCTTGCTGCGAGCCCGGCTAAGCACCACATCACGGTCTTCGGCCAGTTCTTCCAAGTTGTTGAGCAGGTCTACGTAGAGAAACTCGCGAGACAGCATTTTCGGAAAGCGAGGCTTCACTCGGAAATCGAACTGCCGATTTCCAAGACGGAAGATGCCGTGGCGCTTGTGGTTGTAGACCAAGGTCCGGTTGTAGAGCTGCGTGGTGCCTAGGCCCACAGCGTTGTAAGAAGAGGGCGAGAACACCAGGAATTCCTTGTCCCGTAGGAACCCCTTCACAACCTGATCGTCGGCTGGGGGTAGAGGACCAAAGTTCGACTGTTTGGGGGCATGGTAAAGCCCCTGGGCCAGCTTTTGAAGTTTGCCCATAGAGACCAGTTCACGCAAATGCCTATCTACCGCATTGCTTAGGCGAGCGAGATCCTCACGCCGATAGACATGACCAGCTTTCAGCTCATCTGCTAGGTGCGCAGTGGCACCCCGCAGGGATGAGGTGATCAGTGAAGCAGTTGCTTGCATGAAAGAATTCTCATTGAAGATTCATGCATTTTAACGTCATTGACCCATCCTGTCATCTCCTAGATTGGATCGGCACAGGTCTCGGTTTGAATTCGGGGAGATAGGAGAAAGTATATATAAATCAATAACATACGTTATTTTGAGTGCGAATTCAGCTAGTCAGGCTGTAAGTCCTTTGTGGGTTAATGGGTAGGTTCTGATGAGAATCAAGTCTTACTAAGTTGGCTCTCTCGTGGATCTGGGTTCAATGTCTAAATCCGGATTTGAAGTTGTTCGGTGCAGTGCGGCGATGTAAGATCTACCCATCGGTTGGGTATAAGTCTCTACCTTGCATTCACGCCCTAGTACTCTCTAGCACGCTTGAATGCGAATAGAAAGTTCCTAAGTGGTGAACCATCCACCACCATACTCAAGGGCTCGGAAAATCTCCGGGCCCTTTTCTTTTGGCGTTTCCCCCGGGTGGCAGGGGAGAGTGCTGCGGGTGGCACCTCGCCAGAACGCCCGGAATCTGCCACTTTCCCGGCCAGAGCCGTCTCTTTTCTCTGTTTGGTCTGCGGGTAGGCGCAGATGGCGCTCCAGAAAAATCAACAAGTTGCGCGCATCGGTTCGTTGTCAACCACGGTCACCAGAGCACCGGTTTGATAACCCATTACCCTCATCCCCATCGAAATCGATGACGGAGGCAACAGATATGGTGACGAGGGAAGAACTCTATGAATTGGTATGGTCGACGCCAATGATCAGGGTCGCCGAGAAGTTTGAGGTCTCGGGCAGTTACCTCGCCCGCGTCTGCACCGAGCTTCGCGTGCCCCGTCCGGAGCGCGGCTACTGGGCCAAATTGGCCGTAGGCAAGGCGCCGCAACGCCCGGCGCTACCGGAGCCGCTGCCGGGTAATCCCATCGTATGGTCGCGAGCCGACGGATTGCAGGCACCTGTCCTGCCACGGACACGTCAACCACCCACAGTTCGCGTTCCGCGACCAGCGCGGCCCGTCGTCGGCATCCATGGCTTGATCCGTGGCGCAAAGGCGCACTTCCTGGCAAGCCGCAAGGTCGATGACGAAGACCATCTGAAGCCCTACAAGAAGTTGTTGGTCGACGTTACCGCGTCCCGCTCCTGCCTCGACAAGGCCTTGGAATTCGCCAACGACCTGTTCAATGCTCTGGAGTCCGCTGGCCACCGTGTGGTGATCGCGCCGCCGGATGCCCAGTTCTGGCGGGAGCGCATCGACGAGAAGGAAGTGCCGCCGAAGCAGGACCCCCGACACGATCCATACGGGTACGACCGACGCTGGTCACCCTATCGGCCGACGGTCGCCTATGTTGACTCGGTGACCTTCGGACTGGCGATCATCGAGATGACCGAGTCGGTTGAGATGCGGTACGTCAATGGCAAGTACATCCGGGAATCGGAATACGTGCCTCCCAAGACCAAGCGCTACCACGATCACACCTGGTCCTCGACCCGAGACCTTCCGTCTGGCCGATTGCGGCTGGTCGTCTACGCGCCGTACCGCAGCGTGTCCTGGTCGACCTCCTTCCAAGAGACCAAGGCTCGAACCTTGACGCAGGACATCCCCCAGATCGTGAAGTCTATCGAGTGTGAAGTCGCACCCATCATCGACAAGCTGAAGGAAGCTGAACGGCGGGCAGAGATTCGGCGGCTGGAGCGACTTGCAGAGGAAGAGCAGCGTCGACAAGAAGAAGACCGTCGGCGTATCGCGCAGTCCGTCAAGGAGAGCCGTGACCAGCTCGAACAGGTCATTCAAGCTTGGTCGAAGATCATCAGCTTGGAACAGTTCTTCCAGGGCATTGAGCATCGAGCCCAGCCCCTTCCGGAGTCCGAACGTCAGGATGTCCTTGACCGACTGCGGCTCGCCCGGGAGTTCGTCGGCACCCAGAACCCCCTGGAATTTTTCCGAGGATGGAAGACACCGCTCGAACGATACGTGCCCCTATCCCAGCGTGCATCGAGCACGCAGCCCGCCGAGAGCGATGACGACGAAGATATTGACGACGGTGGCTGGTGAAGCAGGCTTCAGGTCAGCGGTCGAACGCCGCAATCACCTCCTGCTGAGCCATCCAGACGGCCGGCAGCGGGTTCCGCTGGAACCACAGCAGGCTCATGCACCGGGGCTGCTGCCCTGCCAGGATCGCTTGAATGATGGCAGGCTCCAGCAACGTCAACCGTAGAAGCTCATTAACCGTCGAATGGTGCAGTCCTTCCTGCCGGGCAATATCACTTCCGCTGGCGACCACGCCATCGTCAAGCAACTGCTGCCAGTAAAAGGCACGTGTCAACGCCACCAGCAAGGGCTGGTCATGCTGGATCGCCGTCTTGCCTGCCGTTTCCAGTTGGCTGTCAGGACGGACGATCACCTTGCTGACGCCGCGCCTTCTGATTTTCAACGGGATGACCGTCGACAACTTGATACCACCGCAATCCTGGCGTTTGCGGATCACAGGCGCCCCTGTGGCGCTCACCTTGGGTTTCATGCCTGGACCTCCAATTGCAATTCCTGCTCCAACTCCTGCAATTCCGCGCCGATGGTGCCCGATAGCAACTCACAGGCCAGTTGCTCCCAGCCCGGATCTCGCCAGATGATCTCCAACTCGCCATCTGCAATCAGGACGCGCTCAATCAGCAATTGCGCGATTCGGAATTGCTCAGCTGGAAACAGTTCACGCCACAGGCTGGCCAGGTTACGCATGGGAAGCACGACTTGCGGCTCAGTAAGGTCGGGACGGACTTGCTGAATCCGATCCCACACCGATTGCACGACATGTGGCGCTGAAAGCGCGTCCATAATTTGCTGCGTAACCAATTCTTCAATGGGTGCGGCAGGGAGTGCGCCGTGTCGGCTGGCCCAGGCCCCGAAGCGGCGGTACTTGACGGGGGTGTAGTAGCGGTACACCTTGCCCTTTTTGACCGTGTAACTGGGCGTCAACCGTTCGCCATCAGGCGTGAACAACAGGCCCCGCAGCAGCACGGGTTCTTGCTGCCGGTCGAGCGTGTCGAGCCGCCTCTTGGTACTGTCACTGGCGATCAGCGCGTGAACCGCATCCCATTGTCCT
>CALKUR010000138.1 GCA_937996725.1 uncultured Dechloromonas sp.
GGTGCATTGATTAAACACACCGATCGCTGGGCAGTGCTGGAGGTGGAAGATACCGGTGTCGGCCTCACGGAGCTTCAAGCAGAGTTAGTCTTTGAGCGCTTCTATCGGGTGGATGACGCCAAGACCTCGGGCAGTGGCCTCGGTTTGCCCATCGTGCGCGAGATTGCCTTGTATCACCATGGCTGGGCGTCGCTGGTGCCCAATAAGCATGGCAAAGGAATTACCGCACGCGTACGCTTGCCGCTCTATGTGGCGTCACATGCGTCCTCCGTGTTGCCATATCAACCGCCGTTGATGCCGGGTTCGGTGTAATCGATTTGCAGCAGGGCGGTGCTATGATCGGCGCAATGGTTGGGTGTGTCGTAAGTCGCTAAAGTATGAAGAAATAAGGGATGAAGAAATGATCAAGGTCGGGATTGTTGGCGGTACGGGTTATACGGGTGTGGAGCTGCTGCGTTTGCTGGCGGTGCACCCAAAGGTACAGTTGAAGGCGATTACCTCGCGCGGTGACGCCGGGCTGCCGGTGGCCGAGATGTTCCCGAACCTGCGCGGTCGTGTCGATTTGGCCTTTGAAGACCCTGCCAAGGCTGACTTGGGTGCTTGCGACGTGGTGTTCTTCGCCACGCCGAATGGCATCGCCATGCAACAAGCCCCAGAGCTGTTGGCCAAAGGCGTGAAGGTCATTGATCTCGCTGCCGATTACCGCATCAAAGATATCCCCACCTGGGAAAAATGGTACGGCATGACGCATGCCAGCCCGGATTGGGTGGCCAAGGCCGTGTATGGTCTACCGGAGATTAATCGTGCCGCCGTTAAAGACGCGCAGCTGATCGCCAACCCGGGTTGCTACCCGACGGCGGTACAGTTGGGCTTCCTGCCGCTCATCGAAGCGGGCGTGGTGGATGTCAGTTCGCTGGTCGCCGATGCCAAGTCGGGCGTGTCGGGTGCAGGCCGCAAGGCCGAGGTGCATACCCTGTTCGCGGAAGCCAGCGATAACTTCAAGGCTTACGGCGTGCCGGGTCACCGCCACTTGCCGGAAATTCGTCAAGGTCTGTCGATCGCTGCGGGTAAAGACGTCGGCCTGACCTTCGTGCCCCATCTGACGCCGCTGATTCGCGGTATCCACGCCACGCTCTACGCGCGTATTACCAAGGAAGCGGACTTCCAGAAGCTCTTCGAAGAGCGTTACAAAGGCGAGGCTTTTGTCGACGTGCTGCCGACCGGTAAGCACCCGGAAACCCGTTCGGTGCGGGCCTCCAATGTCTGCCGCATC